>JAFGTJ010000455.1 GCA_016934195.1 Anaerolineae bacterium
CCGGGGGCGGATCGTGGCCGATCACTCGATGGCCGATTTGCTGGCGATCTACCGCAAGGAGAATTACGAGATCACGCTGGCGGGCACGCTGCCGGAGCCGGTTCCGGCCTGGGCGGAAGGACTGGCGGTCACGGTGGAAAACGATCACACCACGCTCGGCGGCGGGATCACGGACCAGGGACGGCTGCACGATCTGCTGGATCACCTGCGGATCGACGGGTTGGTTTTGGTGGCGGTGCGGCGCGTCGAGCCGACGTTGGAAGACGTGTTCGTCGAACTGACCGGCAGCGCGCAGAGCGAGGTATCATAACATGGCCGGGGCAACCGGGGCAGTCTGGGCGGGTGGACTGGTCAACGAAACGCATAAACGGCTGCTGATCCTGTGGAGCTACCGGCTTGATCTGGTCCTGGAGATCGTGTGGAGCGCCGCAACGGTAGCCGGGGCGATCCTGCTGTTTGCCGACGAGAGCGCGACTCGCCTGGAAAGCCGCTCGTCGATCCTGCTCGGTTTCATCCTGGCGCAGCTTGGCACGGGATCGCTGGCCGCCATGTCGTGGGGCTTGCGGCAGGAAATGACGGTCGGCACGCTGGAACAGATGGTTATGGGACCGCTGCCGGTCGCGTGGCTGGTAATGGGCCGCATCGCCGCGAATCTGTGCATCGGGCTGGCGCAAATGATCCTGATGGCGGTGCCGCTGGCGTTGATCCTGGGGATATCGCTGCCGCTGCGGTGGGCCGGACTGCTGCCGCTGGTCCTGCTGCTGGCGGGCATCTACGGGGCGGGATTCATGATCGGCGGGCTGACGCTGGTCGTCAAGCGGGCCGAGGTGGTCGCCGCGCTGCTGGTCAATCTGCTGCCATTTTTCAACGGCACGATAGTTGGAGTCCAGTATTTCCCGGTGTGGCTGGAACCGTTCGCCCGCCTGATGCCGACCACCCAGGGCCTGATCGTGCTGCGGCGCGTGCTGCTGGATGGCGAGTCGCTGGCGGGCGTGTGGGGCGATGGCAGTCTGCCGCTGTTAGTGGTCCATTCGGCGGGATTTCTGGCGGCAGGCGTGGTGATCTTCGGCTGGTGCGAACGGATTGCCAAGCGGCGCGGCACGTTGGGACAGTATTAAAAATGGTTCCGGTTTCCTGGTAGAGAAACCAAATAGACTCCGCACAATCCGTAGGGCGGGACCTGTGTGTCCCGCCGTTGGTGACGACCGGACCGTCGCCCGGAGGCACACGCGGGTGCCTCCCTACAACATGGCTGCCATGAATGGTTTGATGCGGATTTGAAATGGTTTCTCCCTGAATGGAGGGGCCGCCCGCGCATTTACGGTCCCGGTCGCCGCATGATTACCAGCAGCATCAACCCGACCACTGCCGCCATGCCCGCCAGTCCCAGCACCAGATAGCCGCTGAAGTCGTACAATTTGTCCAGCGTGGACTTATCGCCGCCGCCGTTGACTGAGGCGGGAATAGCGACCAGCGGCGCAACAGCCCCCGGCGACACCGCGCTGATCCCCGCCGGATCGTCGGTGCTACCGGGGACCGGCGTGGGCACATAACCCGCCGCCGCGCCAAATACGATGTGAATGTCGCGCCCCTTCGCCAGCGTGATTACGAGTGAATCCGGCCCGGTCGCGCCGTACCCGGCGGGCAGCCATGCCTGGGCGGTATACGTGCCGGGCGGCAGGCTCAGGCAGACCGGCTCCCCGGCCAGGTCGATCACGCGCTCGCCGGGTTGCAGCGCGACCTGCGTGCCGGGCAGATCGGCCTCGCCCTCGTCGCGCCTGCCGTTCTGGTTTGTATCCACAAAAACGCCCGCGCACAGCGTCCCCCACTGCGCCGCTAAGGGCAGGTCCGCGACCGGCAGCGGGGACGAGGTGGGTATCAGCGTGGGCGTGACGGTCGGTTCGGGCGTGGACGTGGGCGCGCCTGTCGCGGTCGGTTCCGGGGTGGAAGACGGGTCGGGTGTGGGCGATGGGCCAGCGGTGGCGGTGAATTTAACCGACGTTGGGGTCAGGGTGGGCGGCGGCGTGGTGGTCAACGTGGCCGTGATGGTCGGCGTCAGGGTGGGCGTTGGCGTGGGCGTCTCGGTTTGCACCAGCGAGACGTTATCCCACAGGACGTTGTTTAATGCCAGCCCTTGCGATTGCGTCATGAACAGGAACACGGTCGCCGTATCCCCGGCGGCGATGGCCGTGACGCTGATTTCCTGCCACTCGTCATAGGGCGCGGCGTCGTCGGACCACTGGATCGTCCCGGCCAGCGGATCGATGCCGCCCAACGGATCAATGCCGACCAGCAGCAGCGCGCCCGCCGTCCGGTCGGATTGGCGGTAGGGCGGATCGGGAATGATGCAGGTGTTCACGGTATCATCGCACGTAAATACGCGCCCAAACGCCGACGCCCGCAGTGTGGCCCCGGCTTGCAGCCCGCTGACCGTCTGGTAGCCTGCCGCCGTGAATGCCGCGCCGTTTTGCTGTAATAACCACGCGGCCTGACCGTCCTGCACCTGGGCAAGTTCGGTATGGGGAATGGCTGCCGGATCGCCGCTGTTGATCCACAGGTTCCAGCCCTGGGGCACGGTTAACGTCGGGCCGCCCTGCGCGTAATAAGGCCGTTCCAGGCTGCCGTTGACCAATCGGTTGTCGGGATCGCCCTGGGCTATGACCGGCGATATCATCACCGCGATC
>JAFGTJ010000456.1 GCA_016934195.1 Anaerolineae bacterium
CCGATGAACTGGTAGCGGCGGTCGGCCAGCAGCGTTTCGGCGTCGCTGAGATCGTCAGCGTCGTTTTCGGAGCCAGCAGCAAGGCGATCCGTTGCGGCGCGTGCGGCGGCGGCCAGTTCGGGATAACCGCCGTCTTCGATACGGGCCGCGATATCGGGATCGTGTTCCAGCAGCTTGATCGCCAGCCAGCGCGGGCGGAACAGGTTGCGCAGCACCGGGTCGCGCTCGATCTCGGCTTCCAACGCCGCGATCTCGGTTTCCAACGCGGGGCCATAGTCGAGCCGCGCCGGATGAATAGGATGGTCCACGATCTCCGCGATGGCGTTTTGCAGCGCGTCGATGCCGTTCCCCTGACTGCCGATAGTTTCGATCACCGGGATTCCGCCCAGGCCCGCCGACAATACCGCCGTGTCGATGTCCAGCCCGCGTTGGTGGGCGGTATCAACCATGTTGAGCACCAGCACCAGGGGCAAATCGAGTTCGAGCAGTTGGGTGACAAGGTAGAGGTTGCGTTCCAGGTTGGAGGCGTCGGCCACCGCGATCACGCCGCCGGGCGATTCGTTGATCAGGAAATCGCGGGCGACGACTTCTTCCAGGGAAAAGGCGTTCAGGCTGTAAGTGCCAGGCAGATCAATGATCGTAATGTCCCGATCATGAAAACGCGCGATCCCCTCTTTTTTCTCGACCGTTTTACCGGGCCAGTTACCGACATGCTGGCGCGCGCCGGTCAGCGCGTTGAAAATGGTACTCTTGCCTACATTGGGATTACCGGCCAGGGCAATCGTAGGCATACGGGACATAGTGGGCATTACGCGCCGTTGTCCTGGCAGGGGCACACGCGGATATTGTGGGCCATGCCGCGCCCAATCGCCAGCCGGGAATCTTCGCGCACCGCGACGATGATCGGTCCCCGGTGGTGATTCTGGACGACGCGCACCGGCAATCCTACGTTCAGGCCCAGGTCGGCCAGCCGCCGCCGCAGCCGAGCGCACTCCTTGATCTGGACCAGTTCGACCGTTTCACCGGGCGCAACCATGCTCAGCGTCATCGTGGACTGGTTGGGGCGGTGGTGCATCATGGGGGAATGGTGGCGATGATGGCGCATGGCATCCCTTCCTAATTGCGAATTATTCTCAACTGCGAGCTATTCTCAATTATCATCGCCAAATTGTCAAGTTGTAGTGCCGAGTCTCATCAAGAAACATCCCCAATTGTCATTTTGCTGAATTCTCGCGGTACAATCACAGGAAAAGAGGGGATAAACTATGACGCATTCACGCGACGAACTATTGAAACAACTCCGGGTACGCGGCGCGCGGCTGACGATTCAGCGGCGGCTGGTGCTCGATATCCTGCTAGATGGGAACGATCACCTGTCAGTGCAAGACATCCAGGCGCAGGTCACGCAGCGCGGCGCGGACCTGACCGAAACGACCGTGTACCGCATCCTGCAATGGCTCAAGAACCTGGGATTCGTCTCGCAGACCGACCTGGGGCAGCGCGGCGTGGTGTATGAACTGATCGGTTCGCCGCGCCACCACCACCTGATCTGCCTGAACTGCGGCGGCGTGATCGAAGTGGGCGACGGACTGTTTGAGGAACTGCGCGATCATGTGCGCCGGGACTACGACTTTGAGCCGCGCATCGACCACATGGCGATCTTCGGTCTGTGCCAGGACTGCGGGAACCAGAACATATCGGGCGAGTAAAAAATCACCACAGAGCTGCCCATGTCACCGCTAACGGGGGTACATCAACGGGATGAAAATAGCATCCTTAAACACTATTCGCCGTTGGCTCAACCAGCTTGAATTTCTACTCCCCAATCCGAATGCACCTACCCTAAAAAACGCCCCAAATTGCCACTTGACACCAGCGGCAGGCGCGCTACAATGAAATGCATTATTGCCGAAGTGGCGGAACTGGCAGACGCGCTGCGTTCAGGGCGCAGTCCTCATTAGGGGGTGTGGGTTCGACTCCCACCTTCGGCACCAACAAGCCTGGGTTGACACCTGGGCTTTTTCTTTTGCTGGCAGGCGCGGGATGTGATAGCTTTGATAGCAAACGGTAATCGGCCCAACATCGGTCTGACGACAGCCTATGAGTGACGATCTTTCCCGGTACAGTTCGGAACAAAACGCGGAATACGACCTGGACGAACGGCCTTCCCGCCGCCGTGACCGCCAGCAGATATCCAGCATCCAGATCGTGTTTGCCGCGATCCTGTCGATTGGGCTGCTGCTGGTCATCAACTTCAGCGGGCGTATCGCGCGCGGCCAGCAAATGGACGTTGAACGCGACCGGCTCCAGGCGACGATCTCCGTGCTGGAAACCGAAAAAGTGGATTTACAAAAAGCGCGCGATTACGCCGCCCACGACGCCAGCATCGAGTCCTGGGCGCATACCGAAGGGAAAATGGTGCGGGACGGCGAGGTGCTGGTGATCCCGATCCCGGCGGGCTACATCGAGCCGACCCCCGTGCCGCCCGCCGCGTCCCTGGCGATCACGCCCCCACCGGAGCCGGAACCGCCCAAGTGGCATCTATGGTGGAACCTGTTTTTTGACGGCGACCCGCCGTTTTGATCCGCAACCTGTCCTGCATCCGGGAGCGATTCTCGTAATGGTAAAACCCCTCATCGTCCTGACCGGCCAGCCCGACTGGGCCAACACCGTGATTGCGCTGCTGGCCGAGCACCAGTTCGACCCGGTGATCTACAGCGACCCGGATCACTACATCGAACAGGTGGCCGAACAATACGTCGCGCTGGTGCTGGTCGACGGTGACCGCGACGACTGGCGTTTCTGGGTGACGTCGCTCAAGATCGAGCAGGCCACGCGCCGCATCCCGGTTTTGCTGGTGACGCGCAATATAGCAACCGCCCACGCTGCGATCCCGGCAGGCGCAGACGACATCCTCACGCCGGACGATTTCGCCTCGAAACTGATTCCCCTGATCCGCGACCGCGCGCGGATTCCGTCGCCCGCGCTGTTGGAAGAACTGGACTGCCAGTGCCGCGAAGACCTGCCGCCGCTGGCCTGGTTGGGCGTGGAAAAATTCAACGCGGGCGCTTACTACGCGCAGCACGACGCCTTCGAGGAACAGTGGATGCACGATCCGCGCCCGGTGCGCGATCTGTACCAGGGGATTTTGCAGATCGGCGTGGCCTATTACCACATCCAGCGCGGCAACACGCGCGGCGGGCTGAAAATGCTGCGGCGCAGCATCCAATGGCTGGCGCTGCTGCCGGACGTGTGCCAGGGTGTAAACGTCAAGCAGCTCCGCGAAGACGCCGCGTTGGTCCGCGCCGCCCTGCAAGCTGCCGGAAATGGACCGTTTGATACGTC
>JAFGTJ010000457.1 GCA_016934195.1 Anaerolineae bacterium
CGGCGGAATCCGAGGACGACGGGGAACCCGAAGCCTGATCTGCATTCCAGATTCAGGATAAAAATGCACCGCAGAGACACAGAGTACACCGGAGTACACAGCGGAGAGAATGGTAAAAACAAGAGAATGAAGAGAGATGCTCCCTTCGCTCTTTTCTCTGTGCTCTCTGTCCGCTGCGAAGTCAGCGGCGCTCTGTGGTGAAAAAACAGGTGCCCAATCCGCCGAAATGGATTAAGATTCAAGGTATGGGCTACAGACAACCGCACACAAGGAGCCAAACACATGGACCTGTATAACGGGCTGGTCCCGATGGTGATTGAAACCAGCGGGCGCGGCGAACGCGCTTACGACATTTTCTCGCTGCTGCTCAAGGAACGCATCATTTTCCTGGGGTCCGGCATCAATGACCAGATCGCTAACCTGATCGTGGCACAGTTGCTTTTCCTGAACCGCGAAGACCCGGAAAAAGAAATCCAGATGTACATCAATTCGCCCGGCGGCATCATCTACGCAGGGCTGGCGATTTACGACACCATGCGCCAGATTCCCGCCCCGGTGATGACGGTCGCGGTGGGCCTGACCGCCAGCTTTGGCACGGTGCTGCTGACTGCCGGGACCAAAGGCCGCCGCTTTGCGCTGCCGAACGCGACGATCCACATGCACCAGCCCTGGTCATCGGGCGGCGGCGGGCAGGCGTCGGACATTGAAATTCAGGCGCGCGAGATTCTGCGCCAGCGCGATTTGCTGAACGGTATTCTGGCCGACCGCACCGGCCAGCCGATGGAACGCATCGAGGAAGATACCGACCGCGACGTCTATATGACGGCGAAGGCGGCGGTAGAATACGGCCTGATTGACAGCATCCTGGAACCGCCGGGTAAGGTCGAACCCAAAAACGATAAGAAATAAGCTAAGGAAAAAATCGGTGAGCTACCTGCTAGGCCCCCAACGTTGTTCGTTTTGCCACCGCTCGATTGAGGAAATCGGCCAGTTGATCCCCGGTCCCGAAGGGGTTTTCATCTGCGATGGGTGTGTGGATTTGTGCTACGATATTGTTCACGATGGCACGGACGATATAAACACAACCGACTTCAAGATCGAGCATATCCCCACCCCGCGCGAGATTCTGGCGGAACTGGATCAGTACGTGATCGGCCAGGACCCCGCCAAACGCACGCTGGCGGTCGCGGTGTACAATCACTACAAGCGTGTCAACGCGGGCGGCTCAATTGCCGACGTGGAGCTTGATAAGAGTAATGTGCTGCTGATGGGGCCGACCGGCGTGGGAAAAACGCTGCTGGCACAGACGCTGGCCCGGATGCTGGATGTACCGTTTTGCATCTCGGATGCCACGTCGCTGACCGAAGCGGGCTACGTGGGTGAGGATGTCGAGAATATCCTGCTGCGCCTGATCCAGGCGGCGGACTTCGACATTGGCCGCGCCCAGCAGGGCATCATCTACATCGACGAGATCGACAAGACCGGGCGCAAATCCGGCGATAACCCATCCATCACGCGGGACGTGAGCGGCGAAGGCGTCCAGCAAGCGCTGCTCAAGATCATCGAAGGCACGGTCGCCAACGTTCCGCCGCAGGGCGGACGCAAGCACCCCCACCAGGAATTCATCCAGATCGACACGCGCAATATCCTGTTCATCTGCGGCGGGCTGTTCAACGGCCTGGACAAAATCATCGCGGAACGGGTGGGCGTCAAGGGGCAGGTGGGATTCGACAAGGCCGCCGCGCAGCGCAACATCACCGAAGCGGAACTGCTGCACCGGGTCGCGCCGGAGGATTTGGTCCGGTTCGGCCTGATCCCGGAACTGGTGGGACGTTTGCCGGTCCTGACGGTGGTTGATCCGCTGGACCGGGACTCGCTGGTTCGCATCCTGACCGAGCCGAAAAACGCGGTGGTGCGCCAGTTCGTGGAAATGTTCAAGCTGGACGGCGTGGAACTGACGTTCAACGAGGACGCGCTGGCCGCCGCCGCTGATCTGGCGACCGAACGCGACACCGGCGCGCGCGGGCTGCGCTCCATCATAGAAACGGCGCTGTTGGACGTGATGTTCGAGCTGCCGACCTACAAGGGTGTCATCAAACGGGTGATCGTGGATGCCGACGCGGTACGCCGCATCGGTCGCCCGCGCATCGTGATCGACGGCGACAAGCAGCTTCGCTGGCGCGACGATGGCACGCTTGAGGATACGGCTGCCGCCGCTGCGTAACGCATACCTTCATGTGACATCGTAGGGGCGCTGCTTGCCGCGCCCCCGGTAGGGGCAATTCATGAATTGCCTCTGCGTCATTTCCCCGGCCAGAACGCGCGCGCCGGGGATTTTTTTGTGTAGGGTTGGGGAGATCGCCGGGGTTTGAAACGGTTCGGATCGATTGACAGGTTTTGATAGGGCATAATATACTTTTACTGGCGTCACTTACCGGAAACTAAAAACTTAAAAGGAAGAGAGAGAGCATGAAAAATCGCCCATTACTGAACTTTGTGCTTGTGATCGTGGTGCTGGTCCTGCTGGCGGGGTGTGGATCGGGTGAAGCCGAACCGACCGCGACGCCGTATCCGACCTACACGCAGTTACCGTCTCAGACGCCCTATGCTACCCTGACGCCTTACGCGACGTTAACATCCTATCCGACGCTGACACCTTATGCCACTTATACAGCGCTGCCCTCATTGACGCCGTATCCGACCGCGACGGCGTACCCGACCTATACGGTCCTGCCCTCATCGACGCCGTATCCGACCGCGACGGC
>JAFGTJ010000458.1 GCA_016934195.1 Anaerolineae bacterium
CACTTCGGCGGCGCTGCGCTGGTCGGCCCAGATGATCGCGGGGCCGGTGGGCTGGTAGTTTGTATCAATCAGGACGACGCCGTGCATTTGCCCGGACAATCCAATGGCTTTAATCGAGTCTCGTGTGTCGGCGGTGGCCTGCCGGACCGCGCGCACGGTCGCATCCCACCAGGATTCGGTATCCTGTTCGGCCCAACCGGGCCGGGGACTCTGGATCGGGTATTCGTGAGCGCCGGTTTTTGTTACCCGGCCCTGCTCATCGATCACAACGGCCTTGACGCTTGAGGTCCCCAGGTCAATTCCGAGCAGGTGTGGCATATTTTGTTCCTCTGTAAAAGAAATATATCAAGATAGTGTAGCATATTGACACCGCTGAGTCTGGATGCTATGATTTGCTCAATCAATTGGATATGCCTGGAAACACTCTTATCCAGAGCGGCAGAGGGACCGGCCCCGTGAAGCCGCGGCAACCATCCTGTTTGGTTCAGGTTTACCGCCAAGCAAGGAACGGTGCCAATTCCGACAGATTTCTGGAAGATGAGAGCGTGATCCACGAGCCTCAATAACTGGTGACGAGGCAATTCGTGTGCGATAGCGCCCCCTACAAGAGTGTAATGGGGGTTTTTTGTTTTCCCTGCCCAGGTTGTAGGCTGTCAGAGCAGATTCAGAAGGAGCTACTGTGAGCGAGAATACACACACTACCACTTTTATGTCCTCTCCCCAACTATTTTTCACCTCGGAGTCGGTGACAGAAGGCCATCCCGACAAAATCTGTGACCAGATATCAGACGCCGTGCTCGACGCGATTCTGACCGATGATCCGAACGCGCGCGTCGCCTGCGAAACCGCCGTCACTACCGGCCTGATCGTAGTTATGGGTGAAATCACCACGAGTACCTATGTGGACATTGGCACCGTCGCGCGCGACGTGGTGCGCGAGATCGGGTACACACGCGGCAAGTATGGCTTTGACGCGGATACCTGCGGCGTGATCGTGTCCATCAAGGAACAGTCGGGCGATATCGCCCAGGGTGTGGACAGCGCGTTGGAACAGCGCGAAGGCCAGATGACCGAGGCGCAGTTGGACGCGACCGGCGCGGGCGACCAGGGGATGATGATCGGGTTTGCCTGTGACGAAACACCGGAATACATGCCGCTGACGGCGATGCTGTCCCATAAGCTGTGCCAGCAGTTGTCGGTTGTCCGGCGTAACGGCACCATGCCTTACCTGCGGCCCGACGGCAAGAGCCAGGTCACGGTTGAATATTCCTATGGTAAGGCCAGGCGCGTTGATACGGTGTTGATCTCGTCGCAGCACGCGCCGGAAGTCTCCAACGAACAGATTCGCGCCGACGTGTTGGAGCATGTGGTGCGGGCCATTATCCCGGCGGAACTGTTAGACGAAAATACCAAGTATTACGTGAATCCCACCGGGCGTTTTGTGGTCGGCGGCCCGTTGGGCGATGCGGGCCTGACCGGGCGCAAGATCATTGTGGATACCTACGGCGGGATCGCGCGGCACGGTGGCGGTGCGTTCTCTGGCAAGGACGCGACCAAAGTGGACCGCTCGGCGGCATACATGGCGCGTTACGTGGCGAAGAATGTGGTCGCGGCGGGTCTGGCGTCACGCTTCGAGCTTCAGGTATCCTACGCGATTGGCGTGGCGCGTCCGCTGTCGATTGCGATTGAAACGTTCGGCACGGGCGTTATCCCGGATGAGAAAATTGTTGAGCTGATCAACAAGCACTTCGATATGCGCCCCGCTGCCATTATCCGCGACCTGGACCTGCGCAAGCCCCAGTTCCGGCAGGTGGCCGCTTACGGGCACTTTGGCCGCGATGATCTCAATGTGGCCTGGGAAAAGACCGACAAGGCCGACATTCTGCGCAAAGAAGCGGGCCTGTAGTCTGTAGTCTCCTAACCTTTGTTGGCCTCTTTGCTGAACTGCCGGGAGCGTGCGCCGCGCGCTCCTGGAATCTTACCCGGTGCTAATCCACCCCAAAACTGCCTAGTTGACCATAACTTCGGGCCGATGTTATGATGGGCGCAGGCTGCACAACTGCCGGTTCGCTCAGCACGGTATGGCGCGGAGGCTCCTCATGCAACGGTTTAGGGTCTGGTGGAACAGTTTTAAAACGGTCGCGTTGTTAATTTCGTTTACGGTCAATATGGTGTTATTGGTCGTGCTGCTGATTGTGCTGATGCAGATTTTTCAGATCAAAAATGGTATTCTTGAACCCTTAATTGACGGCTTGCACGCCAATTTCGTCGGGCTGGATCAGGCGGTCATTGAGCGCACCATCGCGGTTGACGATGAAATCCCGGTGGTGTTTGATCTGCCTTTGAACCAGGCTACCAATGTGATACTGACCGAGGATGTGCCGATTGCAGCCAGCGCGACCTTCACGCTGCCCGGCGGCGGCGGCATGATCAATGGACGGGTTGACATTGTGCTGCCGACGGGCCTGATTCTGCCGGTTCAACTCAATATGATCGTGCCGGTGGATACCCGGCTTGCGATCAGCTTGCCGGTAGAAGTATCTATCCCGCTGCGCGAAACGCAGCTTCACCAGCCGTTTGACAACTTGCGTAATCTGTTGGAACCCTACGTTCGCGTGCTCGATAACCTGCCGAGCGCGTGGGACGATGTGCCGGACTTTATTATCGATGCGGCCCAGGGCGAAGGCGTAAATTTGGTATCACCCACCTATGGCAGCGAGAATCCCTGGCCGATTCAGAAGAACGGCGAGCCACCGTCCGACGCAGGGGAAGACCAGTCACCGGCAGCGGGTGATACCGGGACGGATACCGGAACCGAACCCGCCGCAGATGACGCGGGCACCGAACCGGCAGGGCCGGAACCGACAGTCACGCCGGTTGAGGATATTGGCATCATACCATCGGAATAGGCAGTTACTACAATATATGTGGGGTATATGGACGACCAGACGCTGAACGAATCGACACCGAATGAACCAACGCGCCCGCTGTGTGATTACGAAGGATCGGGATATCGCCAGGAGTTTTGGGAAGGGCAGGGACGCGATTACGAAGACCTGACCGAGCGTGTGGCGATGCGCCGCTTGCTGCCGCCGCGTGGACGGCGCGCGGTGCATCTGGGCGCGGGTTTTGGCCGCATGACCAACGAACTGAGTGGTTATGATCAGGTGATCGTGCTGGATTATTCGCGGACCATGCTGCGCGAAGCCCAACAGTTTTTGGACGCATCGGAACGTTATATTTTTGTAGCCGCCGACGTGTACTATTTGCCCCTGGCGGACGGGAGTTGTGATACCGCCGTCATGGAGCGCGTGATCCACCACCTGGCCGACGTGCCCGCCGCGCTCCGGCAGATTCGGGCGGTCCTGGCTCCCGGATCGCCGTTTGTGCTGGAATATGCCAGCAAACGCAACCTGAAAGCCATTTTGCGCTACTGGCTCAAGCGCCAATCCTGGGACCCGTTTGATCACGCGCCGGTTGAATTTGTGAAACTGAATTTCGACTTTCACCCGGCGTATATGGCCCAGTGTTTGAGCGAAGCGGGCTTCCTGACCGAACGGCGGCTGGCGGTGTCCTATTTCCGGTTGGGACTGCTCAAGCGTGTCGTGCCGTTGGCGTGGCTGGTGGCGCTGGACCGGCTGCTGCAACCGACCGGCGAGATCGCGCCGTTTTCGCCCAGTGTGTTCACGCTGAATTTTGCGACCGGCGATATGCCACCGCACGCGCTGGACGGTCCGTTATTCAAGTGCCTGCGCTGCGGTGAACTGCTGCATCATGAGAATGACATGGTGGTATGCGATGCGTGCGGCGCGCGGTGGGCGATCCGCGACGGCATATACGATTTCAAGGACGAATTGGGCGATTGACAGCCAGATAATCAACCGCCCTTTGATCGACTGCGTTACAATCTAAAGCAGCTTAAATCGGCCTCTCCAACTCAATAAGGAAAATACCATGTTCAAAGCGCAGCGCGGGATGTATTTTGAGGAATTTGAAGTCGGGTTGGAACTTGAAACCCAGGGCCGGACGATCACCGAGGCCGATATCGTCGCTTTTGCCGGAGTGTCGGGCGATTTTAATCCCATGCATACTAACGAGGTGTACGCCAGCGGCACCCAGTTCGGTCAGCGGGTGGCACACGGTTTGCTCGGATTGGCGGTTGCCAGCGGGTTAGCCTACCAGATGGGTTTTATCGAAGGCACGGTGCTGGCGCTTACGGGTGTAGAAACCAAGTTCCGCGCGCCGGTTCTCATCGGTGATACGATCCGCGTGTTGGTGAAAGTGACCAAACTGCGCGAAATGAAAGCGGCGGGCGGTGGTTTTGTGACATGCGATATCCGGGTTGTGAACCAGGAAGACAAAGTGACCCAAAAAGGCGAATGGACCTTCCTGGTCGCCAGCCAACCGGCGGACGAGGCCCAATAACCGGCCCAACCGCTCGCTAACGGTTTTATGGCTTCTCATGTATAATGCCTTTGAGTAATATTTAGCGACTAACGGCAGAGGTGCAGTATGGTCGATCAGCCTCCTTTGAACTCCCATGACGAGCAGCAGCCGGACGAAAATCCGGTGACTGACCCGGCGGAAACACCGGCTGGATGGCACGATCCGTCCATTCCGAAGGAGCCATCGCGTCCGGCGGTAGCCGGGGGATGGTTTACGCCGGAGAATGCTGCGTCCATCGACGACACAACCGAGGCCGATTCCGATCAGCCTGAACTGCTGCCCAGCGCGGCTCCTGACCGGGCGGGTGCGTGGTTTGCGCCGCTGGATGCTCAGTTGGACGCGCTGTTAGACGGTGCGGCAGACACGATCATCGAACACCATGAGCCAGTGCCAGTCCCGCCTGCTCCTGCTGCTCCTGCGGTGGATGAGGTGTCAGAAGCGGCGGCGGAAGCCGGGCTGGTTGACGGTCAGGAAGCGACCCGCGCGCAGGCGGCGGCGGATACTGAAGCTTATGCCGCCTTTGACGAAGGATGGGCCGCTCCGGTAGCTCCGCAGCGCGAAGCGTTTGAGGATGACGAACCGACTCACATCATCAGCCCGTCTGTGGTGCATGAAATCGGCGAGCCGGAGGTGCCCGAACCGGCTGTAGATGTTGACAGCACGGCTGCCGGAGATGTTACGCCGGTCCAGTCTGCTGTGCCGGGATTGACTCCTGCTGAGGCCGCGCTGTTGGCCGAGCAGCAGTCCCAGGCGGTGCCTTCCCAATCAACAGAGCCAGTGCCAGCGCGCCCGCCGTCCGAACCGGCAGTCACCGCGCCGCGTTCGCTGACCCAGTTTGAGGAAGTCGAGCGAAAGGTTGGCGTGCTGCGGGCACAGTTCAATGCGGGACAGATCAGCCGCGAACAGCTTCAGGCCGAACTGCGTTCGCTGATGTTCCAGGATGACAATAATACCTGGTGGATGATTGGCCTGGACTCGAACCGCTGGTACCGTTCCGATGGGCAGGAGTGGGTCATTGCCGATCCGCCCGGTTATGGAGGGATGGTGCGCGGGAGTGGGCTGCGCACCGAAACAGGGCTGCAAGAAGTGGTCGGCGGGGCGTTCGGTTATACGGAAGATGTTCAGCCGCGATTTGCGTCCATCGAGATTGATGAGGACGGGATGCCGCTGCCTGCGCGCGTCCCGCAAGAAGACCCGGCGGCGACCCTGGTGTCACCCAGTGCGCCTTTTATGGAACCCATGCGCCGATCCGATGCGGCGACCGAATCGCCGGGGCGCGTGGTCGAAGCCCCCTATCCGACAGCGAACGATTCATCACTGCAACTGACGCAGCTATCCCAGGCAATGACCGGGTTCACGTCCGGCGGCGATATGACGATTCGGTCCGAAAGTTTGCCGGTGGAACGTGGTATTCCCGTTCCGGCACAGCCTCAGTATGCTGTTGGCGATTTCCCGCAGCCGGATTACAGCGCTGCTTTTGGCGCGCGCAACCGGAACACGGTTGCCCGGCGAATTATTCAGCTTGGGCTGGTTGGCTCGATTATCGGAATGGTGCTCGTCCTGGTCGCGTTGATTGTCATGATCGGCTACTACTTTTACAAGGTTGACCAGTATAAGGATGTGGTTGCTAACCTGAGCGAGCGAACGTCCAATTTTGAAACAACCCTGATCCTGGATTCGCAAGGGACGGTATTGGCCGAATACAGCAGCCAGGAAACCGGCGCGCGGACCGAAGTGCCGCTGAATCAAATTTCGCCCTGGTTGATCCACGCGACCGTTGCCACCGAGAATGAGACGTTCTACACCGATCCGGGCTTCAGCGTGGTGGCGATTGTGCGCGCGGCTGTCCAGAATGTGCGCGAAGGCGATACGGTGTCCGGCGCGAGCACCATCACGCAGCAGTTGGCCCGCGCATTGGTGCTGGAAACCGAATTCGCGTCGCAGCGCACCACCGAGCGTAAGATCGTCGAGATCATTGTGGCGTCCGAGATCAAGCGCCAGTATTCCAAAAACGAAATTCTCGAAATTTATTTGAACGAGATTTTTTACGGCAACCGCGCCTATGGCATCGAAGCCGCTGCCCAGGCATATTTCGGTATCCCGGCCAGCGAGTTGAATCCGGCCCAGGCTGCGTTTTTGGCAGGGCTGCCGCAGTCACCGGCGACCTATGACCCGGTGGTCAATCATGATGCGGCGATGGCCCGTATGCAAACGGTGCTGCGCCTGATGTCTGAGGCTAATGGAACCGGCTGTATTGCCATTCAACATGCGGATACGACTCCCTGGGGGGTGCCAGATGGCGGGGAATTATGCGTGATTGCCGAGCCGCTGCCGGATGGCAGCACCCGGTATTATTACGAGTCCCCCAACCGGGAACGGCAGGAATTGACACTCGACATCACGCGGGTTGAAATTACGACGTTCCGAGCGCCGGAGTTCAAGGCGACACACCCGCATTTTGTCAACTATGTCTGGCAGCAGTTGGAACAAGAATTTGGTTCCCAGGCGGTGTATGATGCCGGGTTCCGCGTGACCACTACGCTGGACGAGCGTATCCAGAGCGCGGCGGAAAAGGCCGTAACCGATAATCTGGCATCGCTGCGGAACCAGGGGTATGACGTGGAGAATGCGTCGGTGGTGGTGATGCAGCCCGGTACCGGGAACGTGGTCGCGATGGTGGGCAGCGCGGATTATTTCAACGAGGCCATCGACGGTCAGGTCAACGTGGCGCTGACCGCCCAACAGCCGGGATCGGCCCTCAAACCGTTGATTTACCTGTCCGCGTTCCAGCCGAATGAATACGGGCAGTATTTGACCCCCTCGACCGTTATCTGGGATGTTTACACAGATTTTAACGGTTATATTCCCAACAACTTCGATGGTCAGTATCACGGTCCCAAGACCGCGCGCGAGGCGTTAGCCAACTCGCTGAACGTTCCGGCAGTCAAGGTGCTGCAATTCGTCGATTTGCAGCGATTCACGGATTTTGCCCAGAAAGCCGGGATTACGTTCCCGTTGGGAACACCGGCTGATCTGAATGCCGGGTTATCAACGGCGCTCGGCGCGGTTGAAGTGCGGCTGCTTGATATGGTTGAGGCTTACGGGATGTTGGCGAACAACGGGCGCAAGGTTGAGCCGGTGTCAATTTTGCGGATCGAGGACAGCGATGGGAATGTTGTGTCGAACTTCCCGGCGGCTCCGGTTGTCGAGAATGTGGTTCCCGCCGAATATGCGTACTTGATTACTAATATCCTGGCCGACAATCAGACCCGCACTCAGGAATTCAGCCCTGGTTGGCCGCTCGAATTGCAGGGTGGTCGAGTCGCTGCCGTCAAGACCGGAACCAGCAACGACAGCCGCGATGTCTGGGCTATTGGTTACACGCCGCAGTACGTGACCGGGGTGTGGATGGGCAATACCGATAACCGGCCCATGTACACGCTTTACGGTTCAACCGGCGCGGCGCTGGTCTGGAACCAGGTGATGGAGGAAGCGCACGCGGGCCAGCCGGTTATGCCGTTTGTCCGGCCCAACGGGATCATCGAGGTGGATGTTTGCAACGATTCCGGCACGCGGCCATCGCCCGAATGCGCCGGGCGTATTCACCGGGAAATTTTTACCAATACCGCGCCGCCGCCCGATGCTTCACAGGATATTTTCCGCACGGCGCAGGTCGATTCCTATACCGGGAAATTGGCGAACGAGTATTGTATAGACAGGCTGGAAACGCGCACCTTCCTGGCGATCAGCGATCCGACGGCGTTTACCTGGATTAACACGACGGCAGCGGGCAATAACTGGGCGCTCACGCGCGGCTTTGAATTACCGGTCCAACCGATGCCGACCGAATACTGCGATCCCAGCCAGCCGCGCCCGCAGGTGATCCTGAGTTTCCCGCCGCAGGATATGACATCAGAAGGCGTTGTGCCGCTGCGCGGCCTGATCACGATGCCCAACTTCAGCTACTACGAGATTCTGATCGCGCCGTCACATCAGCCTCAGGAGATCGATTTCCAGCAGATAGAGGTTTTCCAGACGGAATGGCCGCAGCCCAATACCCCATTGGGACAGGTGGATACACGCGGACTGGTAAACGGTCCCTATACGATCCGGCTGCGGGTGTTTGATGGCTTTGGGCAGAGCGTGAAGGAAGATATCCGCATCACGGTTAATAACCCACAGCCGACCGCTGTGCCGACGATACCGCCGGTATTGCCTACTCCGACTTTAGCGCCCACGCTGACGCCAGTGCCGGAGTAGTGGCTCAAGCAGCCAATGCGATGACTCTCAACTGGCAGGATCGTTACCAGCCGCGCCGCGAGCCGGATCGCACGCTGCGCCTGATGACTCCGGCGGATATTCCGGCGGCGGTGGCGTTGAGCAGTAGCGTTGGATGGCCGCAACGTCTCGCGGATTGGCAGCGTTTGCTCACATGGTCGCCGGAAGGGTGTTTCGTCATTGACGAGACGGATCGCGGTATTGTCGGTACGGTCACGACGACGGTGTATGGTATGGCGCTGGCCTGGATCGGCATGATGATCGTCGCGCCAGATCGCCAGCGGCGCGGTTTGGGGCATCGCCTGATGCGGGCCGCGTTGGATTACCTGATCGCGCGCGGAACCGAGCGCATTATGCTGGATGCGACCGCAGTCGGGCGTCCCCTGTACCGGGAATTAGGATTCCGCGATCTGGGCAAAGTGGAACGATGGGAAGGGCGGGCCAGTACCTATCTCGGACCGCGCGCCCGTGCCCTCACGCCAGGGGATACAACGGCGGTGTTGGAGTTGGACCGGCAGTTATTTGGCCTGCCGCGCCCGCATATCCTGATCCGGTTGATGGAAGAATTTCCCGCTATGGGATGGGTGGACGATCAACGGGGCACGCTGGAAGGCTATTTGCTGGCGCGCCCGGTGGGGGATGCGGTGTATCTCGGTCCCTGGATGAGTTGGTCGGGGACTTCTGCTGAACGGCTGCTGCTGGCCGCGATGGAACAGTTGCAGGGCCAGCAGCTTGTAATGAATATCCCGGTGAACAACGGTCGCGGCTTGATCCTGGCGCAAAACCATAATCTGCGCCGTGTGCGTCATTGTATGCGCATGATCTACGGTGAAGCTCGCCCCATCGAGGGGGAACTGCTGGCCCAGTTATCGGTTGCTGCGCTTGCTACCGGATAGGTCACAAACCGGGCTGCTGCCTCAGTTAAAAATCGTGCAGTTCTTCCAGCAGGATCAGGCCCCGCCGCAGCGCAATGAGTGATGCATCCATCCGTGATTTTGCTTCCAGTTGCTCGATCAGCGTCAGGAGTTGGGCCGCTACAAGCTGCGGGGCGATCTTGAGCCGTTCCGCGATCTGTTCGTTGGTCAGTCCGGCAGCAATCCCAATGAGAATCTTGCGTTCCAGTTCACTGAGATCGATATCTTCGGCAGTGTTGTGAACCATTAAGCCCTGTACTACCCGTTCTGCGACACCGTGCCCCAGGACCAGATGCCCCTCATATACGTCGTGGACGGCCTGGATCAGCGCTTCTTCGTTGATCGTCTTCAACACGTAGCCGTGCGCCCCGGCCCGCAGCGCGCGCATGATGTAGGCGTCTTCGTCGCGCCCGGTAAGCACCAGGACCTTGACATTCGGCCAGGTTGAGCGTACCTGTGGCAGCGCATCCAGCCCGCCCATGCCGGGCATATTCAGGTCGAGCAGCAGCACGTCCGGGTTTTTTTCTCGCACAATCTCGATAGCCTGTGCGCCGTCGTCTGCTTCGCCTACCACGTCGATAGCCGGGTTGTCGTCCAGGTACATTGCCAGACTGGTTCGCAGGATGCGGTGATCGTCGGCCAGGACGACCCGGATATTGCCGGTTGGTATGGGCTGAGGGGGTGTTCCGGCTGCCTCCGCTGGGAGAATCTCAACCGGTTCGGTGGCTTTTTGCGGCGGTGCACCGATCACCGTTGCCAGCGCTGCGGCCATTTCGCCTGCCGTCCCGAAGCGATCTTCCGGTTTTTTGGACAGCGCCTTGAGGATAGTTTGTTCCAGGCTGTCCGGGATGTCGGCTACCAGATGACTGGGAGGCCGGGGGTCTTTTTTGACCTGTTGCAGCAGCAGCACGCCAATATCGTCGGCGTCAAATGGCAGGATGCCGGTTACGAGTTCATACAGCACCACGCCGGTCGAGTATATATCGGTCCGGTTGTCGAGTTTTAGTCCCTGCGCTTGTTCTGGTGAGAGATAGGCGGGAGTGCCGATAATACGCCCGGTTGCCGTCAGGCGTTTCGATGTGCCGGTAATTGCCAGCCCAAAATCCATGATCTTAGCCAGACCGGAGGGCGTGATATGAATATTGGCTGGTTTGATGTCCCGGTGAATGAGTCCCTGGCGATGGGCATAATCTAATGCAAGGCAGATTTGCCGTCCAAACTCGGCGGTGATTTCCGGCGACGAGGGGATGAAGGAGTAGAGCGGCTGTCCCTCAATATGTTCGACGATCAAGAAGGGGCGTTGATCTTCCTCGCCTACATCATAGATCGCCATGATGTTGGTGTGGTTGAGTCTGGCGGCGGCCAGTGCTTCGCGTTGGAAGCGCTGGCGCGTGGTATTATCCACATACGGCAGCATAATTTTGATGGCAACCGTGCGTTCCAGGCGCGTGTCCAGTCCGCGATAGACGACTGCGGTAGCGCCTTCGCCAATCAACTCTATAATCTCGTAACGATCATTCAGTTTGTGACCTAACATTTTTACCCTCAAGGTACGGTGCCAATCGGGTGAGAGTGTACAAATGACTGGCGGGATACGCAACTATTGTTGGCGATGTAGGAGCAAAATCTTGTGAAAATATTGCAAAAAGTTGCAGTGAATAAAACGTGCTGGTGTAAGTTGCTGGTTGTGTGCCTGTTATTGGGTTTGGTGGCTGCCGGATGCTCAGGCGATACGACCGATCAGGTTAAAACGGTTGATGAGGCGGTCGCGCTGTTGCAGGATATCGAGGACCGCAGCGCCTGGGATGCCCTTGACGACGGACTGGTGGACCTCGCGGCGCACGAGTACGGGTATGAGGCGGTGGCGCGTTTTACACAGGAGTCGCCGGACCAGGATATAAAAATCGACGTATTGGTGGATCGTGAAGGAACGGCGCTCTTTACGGTCACGGAAAACGAAGCGGTTCACACGTATTATTATCTGCCAGGAGATACGGCGGCGCTGTACCGGGTTGAGGCGGGACAGGACTCCGGTGACTATTATTGTGAGCAAACCGGCTCGGCCTATGAACGGTTCCACGATGGCCTGAGCAGTTTGTTTATCGCGCTGGGGGTAAAAGCACGCACGGTACAGACGCTCGCGGTGATTGACGAAGTGGATGATTCTGAGAATGCAACGTGGCTGGACCGCGATGTGATCCGCTACGATGTGATATCCAGGGTGCCGGACGCGCTCGCGGTGGTGGCGCGGTTGGATAACACCACGTTGCAGGCGCGGCTCGTCGGGGCGAACGCGGTTGACCTGAGTGGCCGCCTGATTCTAGACGAGGACACCTGGGCGATGCTCAGTTTTGACAGCACTTACCAGGATTCGGCAGCCGGTCAGCGCGCCGAGTTCTCGTTCGATATCACCCGTTGGGGTGACGCGGATCACGCGCTGGAGGCCATTCCCGCGCCGGGTAACGACCGGATTCTCCAGCCGTGCAGCAATTAAAGAGTTGTTAGTTTGCGGCTGCCGTCAGGATGTAGATCGGGCCGAGTTCGTCCAGCACGGCTATGAATCGCCCATCGTCGGACCACGCAAGATTCCAGAAACGCGGCCCGGCGAACAGGCCCATCGTCTCCCGGTTGGCAACGTCAAGCTGGATATCGTCCGACGACGGCGCGTTTTTCAGGTTGGCGAGATTCCACAAATACAGTTCGCGTCCCGGTTGGGGCAGCGTGATCAATAACGTGCTGTCCGGCGAAAAGGCCGCGCTGACGCACGACTGGCCGGGAATGGGCACTCCGGCCACCCAATCGCTGCTGTCGGCGGCCCAGATGCCAATGATCGGTTGCAGGCCACATCCTACCAACAGCGTTCCATCCGGTGAGAAGATCAGCGCGCCGGAAGCGTTATGTTCGGCGGTTTCGATGAAGTACAGCGATTCCCCGGTCGTCATGTCCCATAGTTCGATGCCGTTCAGGTTGGCGACGGCCAGGCGGCTCGAATCGGGCGAAAATGTGGCCCGCAGCGGCATTTGTTCGACTTCGCGTTCCTGTGGATTCACCAGATCGTATAACAATCTGCCGTCCGGCACCGACCATACACGCAGACCTCGATCTGCACTCAATGAAACCAGCATGGTATTATCCGGCGAAAAGGCCAGATATTGGATCGCATCGTTATGCGCGGCGATATCGGCGGTGAGTTGGCCTGCCGGGATTTGCCATATCCTGACGCCGCCCGACCGCGCGCCGAATGCCAGCAGCGTCCGGTCCGGTGATTGGGTCACTAACCCGGCGGCGACATCGTGCCCCGCGAAGCTCAGTAATTCGTTCATCTTACGCGGCGGACTCATATCCATCGTCCAGACGCGCGCGATTCCATCGCGGTTGACGGTGATCAGCGTCTCGTCATTCGGACCGAAGAAGACGCGCCGACCATCATTGTCACTTTGAATGAACAGGGTTTCGCCATTTGCCAGATTCCAGACAGCGGTTATATTGTCCGCGCCGACGCTCGCCATCCGGGTTCCATTGGCCGAAAATGCGACGTCGTTTACCGTTTGTTGGTGCAGACGCAGCAGGCCGGTGAGTTGGACCAGCGGCGTTTCCTGGCTGATGGCCGTTTGGGGGCGCTGCCAGGGGATCGTGGCGGGTGTTGGAGGAATGGCCGGTTGGGAGTCTTTGTCAGCGTCGTTGTCTTTTTGTGAGCACGCTGCCAGCAAAACCAGCAGCATCATGGCTGTGAAAAGTATCGACTTTTTCAACTGATTTCCTCAAGATTACTCAAAATGGTGTGGTTTCGGGTAATTTAATGTAGTCGCCTGATTGACTCTAGCGCTGCCCTTGTGTACCCTACCACTACTACTATACACCACGTCGGCAGATAAAAGGATTCCGTTCATGACCGATGCTGAACTTGCCATTCTGAGTATTGTGGCCGAAGGGCCGGTACATGGCTATGACATCCAGACGATCATTGTCCAGCGCGGACTGCGGGCCTGGACCAATGTGGGGGTGTCGTCGATGTACTACGTGTTGGAAAAGCTCGAACGCCAGGGCTTGATCGAGAGCCAGGGCGAACACCGGGGCGCATCCCACCGCGAGTATCGCATCACGTCCGCCGGATACGGGGTGCTGCAAACAGCGGTAGCCGATCTGGTCAGCACGCCGCGCGAATATGCCACCGGATTCGAGTTAGGACTTGCTAACCTGCACGTCCTGCGTCCGCCGCAGATCAAAACTGCCTTTGTCGCGTACCGCCAGGAATTGGTGTCGCGGCTGTCTCAGGCCCGTGAACGCTGGCAGCAGCTTCGGGCGAGCCGTGCGCCATTTAATGTGGCTGCTATGTTTGAACATCATGTTGCCATGCTGGAAGCCGAGTTGGATTGGATCAAGCGTTTCATTGAGGAGTGGGAAGCGCAGCTCCCACCGGATGCGTTTGTCACCGAGCCGCCCGAACCAGTTGATATTCCCCGTAATAAGCAGGTCGTCTTGCCGCACGATCCTGACTCGCCGCATCGTGTCCCAACCCGTCCGCTCAAGTCGTTGTCTGACACGGATCAAGCAATGCTGGCCGCCGCCGATACCGATATGTTTGATATCCCTGTCCCGGATAGCACTACGCCCGCGTCTGCCAGGACTACCTCGCTGAGCGCCCAAACCCCGCGTGATTTGGTGGTGGATGAAGGCGTTGAAGCAGTGGTTGAGGATGAGGTCAAACTGGAAAAAAGTGATCCCAGTATGCCGAATGAAGCTGAATCAAACGAGGAACTACCGGAGGATAAAGGTTTGTAAAAATTAATGCTCTATAAAGCTCAATTGTATGCTAAACTAATGAATGGTCACATCGTTAATGGTTAGGATTGAAGGAAACAGGGCGTATGGCTCCATGCGTATTGTATATCGAGGACAATATCGATAACCTGGTATTGGTCCGGCGAGTGCTCAAGGCCGAAGGAATCGAACTTCTTGAGGCGACTTCTGCACGGGAAGGGATTCGCCTGGCAGAAGAAAAGCTGCCCGACCTGATCCTGATGGACATTAACATGCCAGAAATGGACGGTCTGGTCGCGACCGCGCACCTGCGCAGTAATCCCAAGCTGGCGAAAACGCCCATTGTGGCGCTCACGGCCAATATTATGCGAGACGTGCTGAACGCGGCGTTGGACGCGGGCTGTGATGGCTGCATTGCCAAGCCAATCCGAATCGATGATTTTCCTGAGCAAGTCTTGTCTTATCTCAAAAATGGGCGGACTACATGACTTTGCTGGAAGCACTGCACGACATATCACACCAGCTTAGTTCCAACCTGGGCAATGTCGAAATAGTGCGGACCATTTGCCAGGAATTGGCGACACGGTTGGGACTGGGCTATGTGGCCGTTATCCGGTGGGAAGACACGCCGGGCCGCAGCAGCGTAGACGCCGAATATCCGGCTCGCGTAGATGGCGCTGTTCCCCCACTGCCGCACGGCCTGTATGACTACCTGCGGTCTGTTCAAGCGCCATCCGTCATCCGACAGGATGACACGGACCGTTCGACCGCGTTGAAGTCATTTTTACCTATGGCTGATTTTGGTGTTGCGTTGGCGTCACGGCTTCAGGTGCGCGATCAGGATATAGGTGCGCTGTTGTTGGCGGGGGGAGCAGCGGATCGCACCTTTAGCCCGGACGAGATGTATTTTATCAAGGCGGTAGCGGTTCAGATGACGCTGAGTCTGCGCAACCGGGCCTTATCACGCGAAATTCAGCGCCGTGTGAACCAACTGGAACAAAGTACGAACTTTGGCCGCCTCGTTACGAGCACATTTGACCGCGACAAGATATTGAAGCATGTCGCCGACGTCATTCCGAGTCTGCTGCCGGTGGATCAGGTAAGTGTGACTCTGTATTCTTCCGGCCAGAGCCAGATGGAACATATCATGTTGACTCTGGATGCGCCGCTTGAAAAATTATCCCTGCCGGTCGCCGGATCGAGTGTGGAAGAAGTGGCGAATACACAAACGGCACTGTTGTTTGCGGACCTGGAAAGTTCTAACTACACCGATCACCAGCGGTTTTTCCGGCAGGGCGTGCGTTCGTTAGTCATTGCGCCGTTGGTGGTGGGTGGGCGCACCCTGGGAACGCTTAACGTTGGGCATCAACACCCCGGCATCTATACCCCGACCGACCAGACATTGCTCCAACAGTTTGGCAACCAGATCGCTATCGCCCTGGAGAATGCGCGCCAGTTTCAGATCGCCCAACACCACGCCGCGTATGAACAGGCGTTGAGCGAGATCACGCTGCGGTTGCAGCAGCAGTCGGATTTGCGCAGCCTGTTACAGCAGACCATGCAAGATTTGGGGCGCGTATTAGGGGCGAAACGGGCGCGCGTGCGTTTGGAAACACAGCCCGGCACGAGCAAAGAGTAAGAATTATGCCTAGATTCCAATGGTTGGCATCTTTATCCAGGCAGCATACGCCTGAACACGATGCCGCGCATCTTTTGACCGAGATCGGCGAGCAGGTGGCTCAGCGGTTGTTTGCGCGGCTGGATTTGGACGAGTTGTTGCACGACATCACGACGACGCTTGAAAAGCGGTTCGAGATGGTGTATCACGTTCAGCTTTACCTGCTTGATACCAACGGGCAGCAGGCTGTTTTGCGGGCCAGTACCGGCGCAGTCGGGCAGCAGTTGCTCACCCAGGAATATGCGGTCGATGTCGGCAGTTTGAGCGTAGTAGGGCGTGTTTCCATTAGTGGCGAGCCGCTTTATATCCCCGACTACCGGCAGTCGCCGATACATAAGCCGCAGGTGCTGCTGCCGGGCACACGGTCCGAATTGGCGCTCCCGCTTGGCGCTGGCAAAGAAATCATTGGCGTGCTCGATTTCCAGAGCAAGCGGGCCAGGGCCTTTAGCGAACCGGATATTGACTTATTGAGCGCGATTGCCAACCAAATTGCGATTGCAGTGGATGGCTTGCAGCTCTATGAGGCATCTCAACGCAGCCTGCGCGAAAATCGCGCCTTATACCAGCAGACCCAGACCAACCTCCGCGAGATCGAACGGCTGAATTACCAGCTTACCGGGCGCGCCTGGGCCGATTATCTGCGGACGCAAGCCGACGCGGTAGCGGTTACGTTGAATGTGCAGACTGGGGGGGCCGAGTCAACGGCCAAGTGGACGCCCACCCTCAATGAAGCCGCCACACATCGCCAGGTGATCACGATCACCAGCCAGGGGCAGCGGATTGTGTCCCTGCCGATTGTGGTGCGCAACGACGTGATCGGCGCAATGGAATTCGAACTGGAATCTGATGCCGAACTACCGGATGGTATGTTAGAGTTGGTGGCCGCTGTTGGGGAGCGATTAGGGTCAGCGATGGAAAACCGCCGGTTGTTTGATGAGGCTCAGCGCGCGGCTCAACGCGAAGCCTTAATCAACGATGTTGGGGCCGCATTGCAGGCGGCAACTGGGGTCGATGCCATTATCCAGCGTGCTGCGCAGCATTTGCAAGAAGCGTTGGATGCCCACCAGATCACAATCCACATTGGCGATATTGTGGCCGAATAGGATAGCTTTATGATCGCGTTGCTGCGCTACCTGTTTATAGTTCAGTACGACTACCGCGATTCCGCCCAGGCAACTCGCGCGCGGCTGCTGCTGCCATTGATCGGCATGACCGCTGTGTTGGCGGCTATTTTTAGCATCTTTCTGATCGTGGTGTCCGTGACGGGCATTGACGTGCATGATAATGTGCCGGTGTTTGGCGGCGTAGTAGCCCTGGTGATGTTCGGCTTGACGGGGGCCGCCTTGTGGCTGACACAACGCGGACATCTCCAGTTGGCGGCGGCGCTCATGGCCCTGTTCCTGGCAGCCTCGGTGGTGGCGAGTTTGCTCACAGACGGTATTGCCGCCGTGTCAGTATCGACGCTTCCGTTTTTTCTCATTTATGCGGGGTTGGCGTACCGGACGAGGGGCACCATGATCGCGTGGCTGCTGACCTCGATTCTACTGCCGCTGACTGCTTATTTACAATCCGAAGGGCAGTTGCCCGCCGAGCAAGGTTCGCTCGATGAGTTGATGTCCGAGGCGCTGGTCACTCTGGGGATGCTGACCGTTGCCACGCTGCTGCTGTGGATATTTGCGTGGAACTCGCAGCACACATTGGCGCGCGCCACGCGCATCGCCACGCAAACACGCACGACGGCGGCGACGGGACAGGAAATCGCGCGTATTCTGAACATTCACGAACTGCTGACGCACGCGGTCGATCTGATCCGGGATCGCTTCGCCTTTTACCAGGTGCAAATCTTCATGCTGGATGACAGTGAGGCTTACGCGAATCTGGCGGCCAGTACGGGGGAAATGGGTAGTATTCTGTTGGCGCAAGGATACCGTGTACCGGTTAGTTCGCGGACGGTGGTCGGAGAAGCCATTTCAGGGGCCGAGGTGCGGTACGTGCCGGATATCACGGCCACTGCCTACCAGCATCCTGAGCAGTTGTCCGAAACCCGAACACAGCTTGCCCTGCCGCTCAATGCCGGGGATGAGCTGGTCGGAGTGTTGGATATTCAAAGCGTGCGTCCCGATGCCTTCAAGCAGGAAGATATCGAGGCGATGCGCATTATGGCGAATCAAGTAGGCCAGGCGATCCAGAATGCGCGGTTGTTCGAGTCCCAGCAGCAAGGGTTGCTCCAAAACCGCCGCATGTTCTTGGAAAGCCAGACCAACTTTGGCGAGATCGAACGTCTGAACCGGCAGCTTACCGGCGAGTCGTGGCAGGGATATTTACTGGAACGCGGCAACAAACCGTTGAGAATACGGTTGGCCGGTCAGGAAATGGCCGCTGAAGAGGTGGAGATGACAACCCTCATGCAGCAGGCCATTCAACGCAGGCGAATTGTGAGCCAGGTCGATCTGGGTGCGCAGGTGTTGGCCGTGCCGATCAGTATACGCGACCAGGTGATTGGGGCGGTGGAGGTACGGCTGCCATCGCTTCAGAATCAATCTGAGGTGCGCAGTATTATTCAGGCGGTAGTCGAGCGTATGGCGTTTAGCCTGGAAAATGCCCGGTTGTTCGAGCAAACCCAGATGGCCGCCGAACGCGAGCGCCGCATTAACCAGATCACGACGCAACTTCAAGGTTTGACCACCGTTGAAGATGTGCTGACAACGGCCATTAGCACGTTAGGGCAGGCGCTTGGAGCCAATTACGGCTCTATTCGCATGGCGGCCCGCGAGGATATGGCCGGTGATGGTCAGGGGGATCCACACACATGAATACCCTGAGAAAATTGAGTGATCGGGTGGCTTTACACGAAGTCTACCCGGATGTTGTTGAGCGCCAGCAAGCCTGGCGGGTGTTGATCATCAATCTGGTGTGGATAGTGATCAGTATCGCCGTCGCACCGGTGTTGCTTTGGTGGGCGACGGATGGCAGCTTTGATGCGGGAACCGTCTTTTTCCCATTTTCTCTGGCTGTAGCCTTTTTTAACCACCGGTTGATCCGGCAGGGACGTTTGAGCCGGGCGCGGCTGCTGTTTGTGCTCAATACCCTGGTGTTGTGTGTTTTGTTGATCTTCCCCAACTACCGGATCGATACGGTATTTATCCTGGTTCTCACGCTGCCGCTGACGGCTTCCGGCGTGCTGCTGCCGCGATCCGGTCTGCTCGGGATGGGCGCGATCTTGATCGTGATTGTAGCGGTTGGTGGGTTGGTTCAGCTTGACACGGATATGCAGCCCACGCCGCTCGGTTCACCGCTGGAAAGCATTCGGACGACGATTATTATTGTTGCGGCAATTGTGGTGCTCGATGCCGCCATGTTGTGGACATTTGTTAACAGTATGGATAGTACACAGCGTCAACGCCAGTATTGGGTGGGGTTGATTGATACCACCCACCAGATCAGCCAGACGTTGGTCGAACTGCCGGGCGATCCGGAGGTGTTGAACCGGACCGTCGAGCAACTGCGTGACGCGCTGGGACTGTACCACGCCCAGGTCTTTCTGGCTGATCCGGCCAGTGGGCTGCCGGTTTTGCGGGCCAGCACCGGCTTTATCGGTCGCCGGTTGCTTGAAGAGGAAAGTTTGCAGAAGCTCGACGAAGACAGCCCGGTTAATGATACGATGCGGCAGAAAGACCCGATTTTGCTGCGCGAAAACTCACCCGAAAGCCAGCGCAGCGGGTTTTTACCCGCTACTCGGAGCCAACTGCTGCTGCCGCTGCGGGTTGGCAACCTGTTACCATTGGGCGTGTTGGATTTGCACAGCACCATGCCTGCTACATTTTCGGCCAATGTAACGGATGTCCTGGTAACGGTCAGCAACCATTTGGCGGCAGCATTATACGGCGCACAGCAAACGCACCAACTGCGTGCCAGTTACCAGGAACGCGACCAGTTAGTTGACCGGATCAGGGATGACCAGCAGGAATTGGCGCGCATGAACCGGCAGTTGGTTGGCGCAACCTGGGGAACGTACCTCGAAGCGCGGCGCGATGCCCTCCCTGATCTGGAATGGCGGGATGGGGCGACTCTGCCGCCGCTTGTCGAATCAGAATTGGTGGATCAGACTCTTCGTGACGGTCAGCCGCGCCTGGAGCACCGCGATGCTGTTGATGTCTTGTGTGTGCCGATCCAACTGCGCGGCCAAACCCTGGGCGTGGTCGAATTCCGGCGCGAAAATACCGAACGATGGTCGCCCGCTGCTCTGGAATTGGCGCAGGCAGTAGCCCAGCGTCTGGCGCTTTCGTTAGAAAATGCGCGCTTGTTTGAACAGGCCCAAACGACCGCGCAGCGCGAGCAGTTGGTGAGCCAGATTACATCCCGCCTGCAAACCATGAACGATCTCGAAGCGTTGTTAAATCTGGCCGCTGCTCAATTTCACGAAGCCCTGGGAGCTACTCAGACGCGCGTGCGCCTGGGGTTCCTGGAGGAAGGTCAAAAGTAGGAGCGATCCATGAGGCGATATCGCTTGTCTCCACTGCATTGGCCGATCAACACCAAGTTGGTGGCTGTGTTCCTGTTGGCGAGTTTTTTGCCTGCGGTGATTGTCCTGGTTCCGTTTGAGGGCTACCGGCGCAATGTGGTCATCCAGGAGCAAAATGAAGTTCGGCTGGAAATTCTTGGCCCATTGGAGATTGTGCAGACCCAACAGGTATTTGACACTCTGATCACCCAGTTGGAGCGATTGTACTCCGGCTCGACTTATTATGCTTTGTTAGAGGCATATTTAGTCACGGCTTCCGAGGCGGATCGGACTGCGGTTGAGGAACAAACCGCTCGTTTTTTTGATTTTGCGCCGTCGTTGTCCCGTGTCCGTTTTTACGATGCGCATTACCTTTCCTTGTTGGATGTGAACGCTGAAGGACGGACACCCGGTAATGCCACGCCTGCCGATGCGTTGATCAAGCTTGGTGAATTGAGCGCGCGTGTTACTCTCAGCGAGATTTACGTTGGACCTGGCGATAGGCCGCTGCTGGACGCGATTTTTGCTTTTCGTCCAGGCGATACTGATCTGGCCGGTGTTCCGGCTGGATACATGGTGTTCACCCAGGATTTGTCGTTGGCTGCACAAGACGACTGGCTGCCCGATTTATACGGGGCGCTGCAAACATTCCCGCGTTCTAAGGAAGCAACACACGTTTTCGTGCTGGATTCGTTGGGAGGGCTGGTCGCGGCGTCTGAGGATGCTGCGTTGTTTACAAGCGCCGTATCTTCTGACGGATTCCGCGAAGCTCAGCAGGGTTATACCGGGGTGTCCCGTTACTACAGCCCGCTGTTGGATACGCAGGTGCTCGGTTATCATGAGATGGTCTCATTTCCTGATGGCCCGGTGTTTACCTATCTGGTTGAAACTCCTGTGAGCGAGCTGACCAGCCGCGTCTGGCAGGATATCGTGCTCGTGTTTCTGCTGGTCAGCGCCGGGGGCGTCATATTGGGGAGCATCGCGGTCTGGATCGGGAACAACCTGATTTCCCGTCCGGTCACGCGGTTGACAGAAAATGCCCAGCAGATCGCGGCAGGACGCTTTAATGTGAAGCTGCCAACCGTGACGCGGCGGGATGAGATCGGTCGGCTGAATAATACGCTCAGTGACCTGGCCGAACAGTTGATCTCGGCAATTACCGATCTGGAAGAACGTGTGGCTGTGCGCACACGCAACCTGGAAACCACGCTTGAGATCGGACGTGTGCTGACCGGTATTCACGATATGGATACCTTGCTGGAACAGATTGTGACCGTAATCCGCGATCAGTTCGACACAATTTACCATGCGCAGGTGTTTTTGATCGATCCTGCCACGCAGCGGGCTAACTTGCGAGCCTCGACCGGGGCAGTGGGGCGGCGGCTGCTTCAGCGCGGACATTATCTTGAGGTTGGCAGCCAGAGTGTGATCGGGAGTGTGACCGCCTCCGGTCATGCCGTGGTCGCGTTGGATACATCGGCCAATCCGCTCCACCGGCACAACGAATTCCTGCCGGACACACGCGCCGAGATGGCGCTGCCTTTGCGAACCGGGAAACGGGTGATTGGCGCGTTGGATTTGCAGAGCACTCTGCCGGATGCGTTTGGGGAACCGGATGTTGATTTGTTTCAAGGGATGGCCGATCAGGTTACGATTGCGATTGAGAATGCTACGCTCTTTGCCGAATCGAATGCCCGGTTACAGGAAATTGAGCGCCTGAACCAGTCGTTGACCCGCATGGGTTGGCGCGAGATCGGTCGAGGCAGCAAGCGTCCTTCGTTGTCAGCATCCGTCGGAGCTTCAGTCGATAATGGCACATGGTCGGATTTGCAGCAGAAAACCATCCAAACCGGCCAGGTTGCCGTCCAGAACGAAGGCCAACAAACGCGATTTGCGGTGCCGGTTGTGCTGCGTGGTGAAGTGCTGGGGGCGGTTGAATGGCAGGTTCCGAGCGCGCGCTATTCTAAGGAAATTGTTCAATTGGCTCATGAACTTACTACCCGGCTGGCGCTGACTGCTGAGAATATTCGTCTCTCAGATCGCAGCCGCCAGGCCGCCCAGCGCGAATATCTGGTGAGCCAGATTTCGACCCAACTGGTGGGCATGACCGATGTTGATGAGATATTAAAGGTTGCCGTCCGCGAGTTGGGGTTGGCGCTGCGCGCGCCGCAAACGGCTATCCAACTTGTTGCGCCGCCTGACACAACCGATGATGCAGTGAGCGAGTAAAACTATGTTACGCAGACGAGGCATTCAAGCTCAAATCGTTCAGATCATTGTCATTGCGTTGATCTTTTTGGCTGCGATTCTACAGATTGTAAACAGCCTGCGACAGCGTGAGTCTTTGATCAAGGCCAACCGTGCTCAAGCGCTGGGGATGGCCGTTTCGTTGCATGAATCGATCAAAGCCTTCGATCTGATGTTTACAACACTGCCGGATGTGTTGGATGTCGATCAAAATCTGTTAGTGCTGCGGCTGCTGCCCCAGATGACAAGCATGTTTAACCAGGGGTTCGCTGATTTTGTGGAAGGGGATCTCTCGGTTGCGTTTGAGTCCTTGGTGTTATCCAATGGCGCGGTGATTAATCACTCGAAGCCAGAGGCGCGGAACAAAACCGCCGCCGAATTAGGGATTGCTGATTTGCCATTGGACAGGACCGTGCGGCGTGACATACCCGGTTATGCGCCTGTATACCTGACTCGTGTTGAGATTGATGCGACTGATACGTTTGTGGGTACGGAACTGAATTTCATTGTCGGCATCTATGCCGAGCCAATCGATTCCGAGCTTCGGCAGGGCCTCATCTTTTCGGGGGTAGCAGCGTTGGCTGGTGTGCTGTTGGTTAGCTCGGTGGCTGCTTACATGGTCCGGCGGGGCGTCATTCGGCCTATTCATAACGTGCAGACCGCTGCGTTAAATTTTAGCCAGGGCAAATTGACACACCGGATTGATCCGAAGGGCAGTGCTGAATTTTACAATCTGGCTGAAACTCTAAACCGCATGGCCGGGAATTTGCAGCAGTCACGCGAGGTTGTTGAAGCGCTGCTGAATAATATGTCATCGCGGGTCCAGTCGCATGATCGTGATCTCCAGATCGCCGCCGATATTGGGCGTATTGCGGCCAGCCTGCGGGATGTCGATACGCTGCTGCAAGAGACGGTGGACCAGATATGTGCCCGATTTGAGACAATTTATCACGCCCAGATTTTCCTGTTGGATGAATTGGGTGAATATGCGGTGTTGGTCAAAAGCACGGGCGAGGCGGGGCGGCGTCTCTTGAGTTTCGGGCATAAAATTTCCGTCGGGTCGGATTCGGTGATTGGACGTGTCACGCTGCGCGGCCAGGTGGTGATGGTATCGGACACGTTGGCCGGGGAAGTGCCCTGGCAGCCTAATCCTGTTCTTCCCCATACCCGCGCAGAAATGGCGCTGCCGTTGGCAATTGAGCAGCGCGTGATCGGCGCGTTGGACGTGCAAAGTATTAAGCCGGACGTCTTTACCAGTGAGATGGTTCAGGTGTTCGGGGTGTTGGCCGACCAGCTTGCCATTGCGATCCGAAATGCCCAACTGCTTTCAGAATCGGAGCGCCGTGTCCGTGAGATTGACAGTCTCAACCGCCAGCTCACCCGTAGCGTGTGGCAGACTTTTGTGACTGCCGAGCGTGGCGGCCAGCCGTCCGGTTATCTGTATGACCAGATGAACACGGTCTCGTTGGACGCGGAAAACACCGCCGTGCTTATGCCACAGCGGACCGAAGTGCCGATTCAGGTGCGTGGTGAGACCATTGGGATGTTGGCGGCGGCTGCGCCGGGTGATGAATCGTTGACGGATGATGACCAGATGCTGGTTCGCGCCCTGGCCGACCGTGTTGCGTTGGCGATTGAGAACGCGCGTTTGTTTGAACGGACACAGCGCGCGCTTTCTGAGACGGAACGCCTGTATGAAGCGGCCCGGACGGTGAGTGGTACGTCCGCCCTGGCGGACATTTACCCGCTGGTGGCCGAACAGATCGGGACGGCTGCGCCCTCGGTAGACGCCATTGATATCATGTTATCTGGTCCCGCCCCGACCCTGATCCAGTATCTTGAGGATGTGTACCGCTGGCAGCGCAATACGGAGTCGGGATCGCTTGATCCTGAGCGGTTGCAGGTGCCCCCGCTGGAATCATTTGTTGAGGGTGGTTTGCCAGAGAATGAACCGTTGCTCTACCGGGATGCTGCCGCTGACATGGCGGCCAGTCATCCCCTTTATGCGCGATTGAACAACCGGGCGGCGCGCAGCGTGCTGATTGCTCCCCTTCATGCTGGCGGGCAGTGGTTCGGGGTGGTGGTGTGCAGCGGTCATCATACCGGCGGGTTTGAAGCGGCCTATGTATCGTTCGTGAGTGCGTTGTGCGACCAGCTTGCCATCGCCATTGAAAACCGCCGCCTGTTTGAAGATGCCCAGGCCGAAGCGCGCCGCGCGCGCGCATTGGCTGAGGCCGGTCAGTTGGCTAGCCGGATTGCGGGCGATTATGTATCGGGTCTGCAACACTTATTTGAAGTGGTGGCCGGGCCGGGCGGATATGACCGTTGGTGGTTTGGGTTGCTGTCAGATGACGGCAGCGCGTTGGGAATGGTCACGGAGTCGGGCATTCCGCTTTCAACCGTTGACGTTCAAAATGATCAACACGCGCTGGCCGAAGTTGCGCGGATTGGCGAGATTGTTCTGATCAACGATCCGGTTGATCACCCGGTTGTGGGACCGCAAGACTTGGCGACTGTCCAGACGTGGGGTAAGCACATCGCCATGCCAATCCATATTGGATCGTCGTTGACCGGTGCTTTGTTGATCGGACGCGGCCAGGAAGCGCCGAATCTGGACGAACGGGATATCCAATTGGCGGCAACGCTGGCAAGCCAGGTAGCCGTTGCAACCCAGAATCAGCGCTTGTTTACCGAAGCGGAAAGTCAGGGCCGCCGGTTGCAAACGATTGTGGACACCATGCCTACCGGTATCCTGGTGATGGATACTCAGGGGAATGTGCTGCTTGCTAATCAGAATTTGCGCGATCTTTTGGGACCGGATATGCGGCCTGATACCGGGGCACGTCCCGAACCCTATCCGATAGTGCGGACCGGCACGCAGGACCCATATCCGCGTGACGAATGGCCGCTGAGCCAGGTGGTTAGCCTGGGTGTTCCGGTTGTGGTCGATGATATGACGGTGCTGCATCCGGCGGGCTACGAGATCAGTGTGCTGGCGCAGGCGGCTCCTATCACCAATGCGGCGGGCGAAGTAACGGCGGTTGTCGGCGCATTTCAGGATATTACCGAGCTGCAAGAGTTGGAGCGCGCCCTACAAGACAGCTTGCGCGAAACAACTTTACTTTACGAGGCCAGCCAGTCAATCTCGCGTGCCAACACGATGGACGAGTTGTTAGACGTGACACTGCGGCAGATTATGACGATGGCCCTGTCGCCGGACCGGGTGTATGTATTCTTGCAAGAGGCAGAGGACGACGAGCGATACACCCTTCGTCTGGTTGCCAGCGAACCCAGCGAACCGCTGGAGAATTGTGCTTTGTCCGGGTTTAGTCCAATGCTGGGACCCGAACCAATCATTGTCACCGCATCGACCGCTCCAGATGAGTTCAGGTCTTGTTTCGAGCAAATGGAAGTGGGTGTCCTGGGTAGTTTTCCACTGCGAGTACACCAGTATATCAACGGGTGGATCATGGTCGGCTTCACCGATCCCAGCGGTTTGATGACGGAACAGCGCCGGTTTATGACCACGTTGGCCGATCAAGCGGCGGTGACGGTCGAAAACCAACGGTTGTTGGGCCGGACAGAAGCAGCGTTGGAAAATACCGCCCGGTTGTACCGGGTGAGTCGCGCTATTGCTGACGCGCACGGCGCGCTGGATATCCTGCGCGCGTTTGTGAACTACGGCGCGCCGCGCCCGGTGGGGTATGCGGCGTTGTACCTCTTGATGGGGGATCATGAAGATACTACGAATACAGTGGTCGAATTGGCGGCAGCCTGGGGAGATCGAACCGCGACCGACCCGGTTGGCACGCGCTACCAGGCCGAGCGGTTTGCTTATTGGGGGCAGTTGACCAGCCGGGGAATTACCCACTTTGATGATGTGGCCGCAGCATTCAACCTGGACCCGGAAATCCAATACTGGTTCACGATCCTTGAGATCGAAGCGGCGGCTTTGATCCCGCTCCGGTTGGCGGATCGCCCGGTGGGTGTCATCTTGATTGGTCTGGATGAACCCTGGGTACACAGCAACAGCCAGCTTCGCATTTACCAATCAATGGCAGATCAGTCAGCTATTTCGCTTGAAAACACGCGCCTGTACCAGCAGGCCGAGCGCCGCGCCAGGCAGCTCAGCACCTCGGTCGAGATTGGCCGGGCCGTTACATCGATTTTGTCCCTGGACGAACTGCTGCCCAGGGTTGTGAATCAGATTCGAGAGGCGTTTGAATACGATCATGCCCAGGTCTTTCTGCTCAGCGAAGATGGGGTCCGGGCCAATCTGGTAGCATCCACCGGCTCGGCGGGTCAGCAGATGTTAGCGGTGCGGCACAGCTTGCCGGTCGGATCGCAGTCGGTGATTGGGCAGGTGACGGAAACCGGCAAACCTCAAATCGCGTTGGATACGGCGGATGCGTTTGTGATCCACCGGGTGAATCCGTATTTGCCGGATACGCGCTCGGAGATGGCGCTGCCGTTGATTGCGCGCGGCCAGATTCTGGGCGCGTTGGACGTGCAGAGCAACCGTCCGGGCACATTCACTCCCAACGATGTCCAGATATTAACGCCGCTGGCCGATATGGTTGCCATTGCGATTAACAACGCCCGCCTGTACGAAGTCTCGCAGGAACGGGCCGAGGAGATGGCGTTCCTGTTTAATGTGACGACTGCCGCCACAACTTCGTCCGATTTGTCCCAATCCCTGGAACAGGCCGTTGAAACGCTGCGCGTGATGATGGGCGTCACCAGCGCCAGTATTTTCCTGCCGGACGAGAGCGGTGAGCACATGATCAAAGGGGCGGATGTGGGGGCAACCGGCGAAGAGATAGGACCTTCGTTGGTGTCTTTTGACCGAGGGCTGATCGGTTGGGTGGCCCGCCACCGCGAACCGGCGATCATTGGTGATGTCGCGCAGGACCCGCGCCGTTTGCCGACCCTTGAAACCACCCAGTCGGTGATCGTGGTGCCGCTGCAAACCGTCGGGCGGTTGGTTGGGGTGTTGGGTGTCGAGAGCGATAAACTCAACGCTTTTGACGACAACGACCTGCGTCTGCTGCAAGCGTTGAGCGGTTCGTTGGCCGCGATCATCCAGAACCAGCAGTTGCTGCGCGAAGTGCAGTTGGCGAACGAACGCTTGCTGGAAGTGGACCGTTTGAAGACGAACTTCTTGGCGGCGATGAGCCATGAGCTGCGCACGCCGCTTAACTCGATCATCGGTTTTTCGCGGGTGATTCTGAAAGGCATTGATGGCCCGCTTACCGACACGCAGGAGCAGGACATAACAACCATTTACGACAGCGGTAAGCACCTGCTTGGCCTGGTGAACGATATCCTGGATCAGGCCAAAATCGAGGCCGGTAAGATGGAACTATCGTTTGGCTACTTCAAGCTTCAGGATGTCGTTACGGGCGTGATGTCGAGCGCCATCGGCTTGACTCGTGACAAACCGGTCCGGCTGCATACCGACATTGCGGAGAATCTGCCGGATGCTTACGGCGATGAGTTCCGCACGCGCCAGGTGCTGCTAAATCTGGTATCCAATGCGGCCAAGTTCACCCCGGAGGGCAGTATCAGCGTGTCGGCGTTTCCCATTGTGGAAGAGGGCCAGCAGTATCTCCAGGTGTCGGTGGTGGATACCGGGATCGGCATTGCGAAGGAAGATATGTACCTGCTGTTTGAAGCCTTCCAGCAGGTAGATAATTCCCTCACCCGCTCAGTCGAAGGAACCGGGATGGGCTTGCCGCTCGCCAAATCCTTGACGGAACTTCAGCACGGGCGTATCTGGGTAGACAGCGCGCCGGGGATCGGGTCCACATTTAGCATCACGGTTCCGACCGGACCTCAACCCGAAGAGGGCGCTGAGGGTCAACGACCGGGTGATGCGGCGACGCCGGTGGTCAGGGAAGTTGACACGCCGCTGATTGCGCCGTCGCCGAGGAGTGCTCTGCCGGACCCGGCAAAAGTGGCACTGGTGATTGAGAACAATCTGGAGATTATCAGCCTGTATCGCCATTATCTCGCCAGCGCCGGTTACGAGGTCGTAGGCACGGTTCATGCCGGAAACGCGGTTGACATGATCACGGCCTACAAACCCAACGTGGTGTTGTTGGACGTTGACGTGTCGGAAGGGTCTGGATGGGACGTGCTGGCCCGGTTGAGCAGCACCCCCGAAACATCGTCTACGCCCGTGATCGTATCCAGCATGAACACCGATCTGGAACGGGTGTGGCAGTTGGGCGCGTCCGGTTATCTCCTGAAGCCATTTTCCGAGAGCCAGTTGGTGGATACGGTGAAAGGCGTTGAGGCCAGCACGGATTGCCAGCATATTCTGCTGGTGGACGACAAGCCGGAAACTGTGCGTGTGTTCCGTGAGGCGCTCGAAGCCTCCGGGCAGTACTGCGTGACGGAAGCGACGACCGGTCAGCAGGCCATGGATATTATCCAGCAGCCCCAGACCATTGACCTTGTGATCCTGGACCTGCGAATGCCAGAAGTGGATGGGTTCGAGGTGCTGCAAATGCTGCGCACCAATGCGCGCACGGTAGGCGTGCCGGTGCTGGTACTGACGGCGGAGGACGTGAACGCCGAGGAACGTACCGCGCTCCAGACGACCAGTATCTATCGCAAGGATGATCTGGACGAAGAACATTTTCTGCAACAAGTGGAAATGCGACTCGGAAGCACACAGGAGAATACACGTTTTGAGCATGGTAACAACTAAGCGGATTCAGTTACGCTGCACCAACTGTGGACATATCATGCAATACGATGGCACGCGCACTATGTGCCCGCGTTGTGATGAGAACATTCTTGAAGCCAAATATGATCTGGAAGCGCTCCGCCAGGGAGACTGGCTCGCGCAGTTAGCGCGCCGCAAACCGGGCGTATGGCGCTATCACGAACTGCTGCCTGTTCTGGATACCCGGCACGTCGTCACGATGGGCGAGGGGGGCACCCCGATGCTCAAGGCCCCTAACCTGGGCCTGATGTTGGGCTTAAAAAATCTGTATATCAAGGATGAGCGCCAGGGACCAACCGGATCGTTTAAGGACCGGCAGGCGGCGGTGGCGATCTCGGTGCTGCGCGAAATGGGCATCCCGTCGGTAGTGGTGGCGTCAACCGGCAATGTAGCCATTGCGTATGCGGCCTATGCCGCGCGCGCCGGAATTAAGCTGTGGGCCTTCCTGACCAGCCAGGTTCCCGGCGAAAAAATGCGCGAAGTGGCGATCTATGGCGCGGAAGTGATCAAAGTCACCGGGACGTATGACGAAACTAAAGCCATCGCCGCCCAGTTTGCGCAATCTAAAGGGCTGTTTCTGGATCGCGGCATCAAGAGTATTGCGGCGGTCGAAAGCATGAAAACGATGGCGTTTGAGATCGCTGAGGACCTGGAATGGCGCGCGCCAGACTGGTTCATTCAGGGCGTCAGCGGCGGGATGGGGCCAATTGGTGTTGCCAAAGGGTTTGAGGAACTGCGCCAGCTTGGGTTAGTGGATAAAGTGCCCGCGTTAGGCATCGTGCAGTCGGAAGGCTGCGCGCCGATGGTTCATGCCTTTAAAGCCGGACAGCGGATCGCCGTGCCGGTTGAGAATCCCCAGACCATTATTGCCACCCTCAGCACCGGGCGTCCGGGGCGGGCGTATGAACTGCTGTGGGCGCTGATGCAAAAATACGGCGGTGCCGCCGAGAGCGCCAGTGACGAGGAAGCATTTGAGGCGCTGCGCCTGCTGGCGCGTATCGACGGTCTTTCCGTCGAACCGGCGACGGCGGTTACATTTGCCGGGTTGTTCAAGATGGTCCGGGCGGGTACGATTAAGCCGGATGATGTTGTGGTGCTCAATTGTTCCGGTCACACCTTCCCGGTGGAAAAACATATTTTGGGCGACCAGTGGGCGCACGATGTTGACGTATCGGATGTAGGGCGCAAGGTGTCTTTGCCGGAAGAAGGGCTGCTGTCGGCGCTGGAACAGGTCGATGCAGCGGTCAGCCGGGTTGTCGTGATCGAGGATACGCCCAGCGCCGCTCGCTTGATCAGTCGGATTTTGCAAACACGCGGCCAGTATAAGGTCGAAATTGCGGAGGATGGCCCTCGTGGGATTGATCTGGTGCGCCGGATCAAGCCGGACGTGATCATCACCGACCTTATGATGCCGGGGATGGATGGTTTCCAGGTAATCGACACGCTCAAGGCCGACCCGGAATTAAGCCGGATTCCGGTGATTGTGTTGACGGCAAAGGAACTCACGCCGCGCGAACGTGACCGGCTCAGCGGGCAGATCGACGCGCTGCTGCAAAAGGGGGGATTTTTGGATGAGGAGTTGCTGCAAAGTATCGTCAAATCGCTGCAATAGTTTATGGCGCGAGAACCCATGACGCAACCTGTGACGCAACAAATGACAGAAACTAAAACCATTCTGTATATTGAAGATGACGAATCCAGCCGGACTCTGATTCAGCGCTTGCTATCCTATGCCGGGTACAAGGTGCTGTTGGCGGAGCGCGCGTTGGACGGGATCGATCTGGCTCAGAAACACCGGCCCGATCTGATCCTGACCGACATCAACCTGCCGGATTTGAGCGGGCGCGAGATCACGGTCCGGCTGCGAGCCGATCCGCGTCTGGCAAAAGTGCCGATTGTGGCGCTGACGGCCCAAAGCCACTCTGTTGAACGTGATAAGACCTTCGTGGCCGGGGTGACGGGCTATATCACCAAGCCGGTCGATGTGGATACGCTCACGACGCAAATCGAGGCGTATATCAAAGGCCACCGGGATAAGGTGGATGTCGATAAACTGCACTCGGCGCAGCGGGCGTACAACGAGGAATTGGTAGAACGGTTGGAATCTAATGTCCGCGATCTCGAAGCCGCCAACCGGGATTTGCGGCGTCTGGACCGGATCAAGGACGATTTCATCCAGCTCACGGCTCACGAGCTGCGCACGCCGCTGACGACGGTACACGGTTACTGCCGGTTAGTCCAATCGTCGGACGCGATCCGGGCCGTGATGGACCAGGACGCTGAAGTTAACGCGAGTCTGACCGGACTGATCGACTCGGTGGAGCGTCTGCACACTGTTGTGAACGAGATCATCACCGTGTCGCGCATTGCATCGGGACGGGTGCATCTGACGTTGGGGCCGACCAATTTGTCCGAGGTCTTTGACCGGGTGATCACCGGGTATGCCCAGGTAATCGAACAGCGCAAACTGACTCTTAAACGCGATCCGCGTCACTGGCCTCGCTCGTTTTTCGCGGACGTGTCGCTGTTGGAAATGGCGTTCGATAACTTGCTCGGCAACGCTATCAAATATACGCCTGATGGCGGAACAATCCGGGTAGACGCTCATGTCAAGCAGGAAAAACACGTCCTGGTCAGTGTACAGGATTCCGGGATTGGGATTAATGTAGAGGATCAGGCCTACATTTTTGATCGTTTCTATACTGCGGGCGATACACAGCTTCACTCGACCAGCAAGACCGCGTTCCGAGGCGGCGGGTTGGGGTTAGGACTGGCGATCTGCCGCAACATTATCGAAGCCCATAAAGGGAAAATCTGGGTCAAGAGTGAAGGATGCGACGAGGAAAAAATGCCCGGCAGCACGTTTTTTGTCGAACTGCCGCTGCTGGGTGAACTGCCTTCACAGCCGTCGAGCCAGGTGACCAGTTAGTTTATGGATGATTACACCACACGACGTGCCCGCCTGATTACAGCTTTGTTGTCCCCGGTTTTTTTGGGAATGGCCCCGGTGTTCGGCAAGCTGGCGCTGCGCGGCGGCTCAGACCCTTTTACCGTCGCGGCGGTCCGAACGGCGTTTGCGGCGTTACTGTTGTGGGTGCTGTACCTCATTTTCTGGCGGAAGTATATTTATATCTACACGGCGGGTTTCCTGGGATGCGCGGTTGTCGGCACGATTAACGGCATTGGTTCGTTGATGTACTACAACGGCCTGAACCGGATGGACGCTTCGATGTCCCAGTTGTTGAACGGGACTTATCTGGTTTTTGTGGTGCTGCTGGCCCGGTTAGGCGGGCAGTCGCTGTCCTGGCGGACGGCGATGCGGGTAGGGTTGGCATTGGCGGGCCTGATGTTGATTACGGGCGGTGTGCGCGGCCAGGTGAACTGGTTTGGTGTTGGCCTTATGTTGGGGAATGCGCTTTTGTTCGCGGGGACAGTTGTCTTGAGTCAGCGTGTGTTGTGGGAGATGCCCGCGCAGACGGTGACGTTGTATGTCGTGACCGTGATGGCCGGGATCGTGGTGATGGCGCGGATTGCTTATGATGTGCATTGGCTGCCCCAAACCGGCGACGCGACGCTGGCAATTCTGGCATTAGCGCTGACCACCGCATTATCCCGGCTGACGTTGTTCGCTGGAGTGAAGAATCTCGGCAGTTTACAAACCACGTTACTCGCCATTACCGAACTGGCGGTAGCGGTGGCTCTGTCGTTCGTGGCATTGGACGAACGCCTGACTACTGTTCAATGGATCGGTGTGGGCGCGTTTGTGCTGAGCTTGCTGTTACAGGGCAGCGGGCAATATGCCGATGACGCCCCACGCGGCGCGATCCCGATGCCCAATATGGCGGGCATCGCGTTTCAACAGATCGCGTTTATTCACGCTTTTGGCAACAGTGGAATTTCCCAGGATGAACTGGACGCCATCCGGCGAATGATGGGGGTTGAAGGGCCGCTCCCATCCGAGCCACCCTTAAGCTATCCGGACCAACCGCCCGAATTACCTTCCCCTTCCGATCCAACAGATTAAGCCTGCCTCATGCGTGATCTATTTTGAGTTGCTGCGCTGTTTCAGAAATGCGATTAACTTCTTCACCGGTTGGACGATTCCGCTGGTTTGTTCTTTTTCCAGCGGGGGCGGCGGTGCGCTTTGGGGACGCTTTAGTTGAGGTGTGGCCTCCGGCAGCGTATCGCGCCGTTCAGGAACGGGGTCTGGTTGCGAAAATGCGCTGGCAGCGCCGGTTGTTTCGGGTGTACCTGATGCGGTAGGCCGCGCGGCGGGTAACGCACTTTTCATGCGGGGGTGTGGGGCAGGCGGCATCACCGGGCGCGGCGTCGCCTCATGGGGGATTGCCGGTTGTTGGGGTGTGGATGCGGGCGTTTGCGGCGTAGTTTCGGCAGTAGGCGCAGGCGCAAAATGTTTGCGTAGGGTGGCAATCGCGTCTGCGGTGCCGATCCGCCGGAGCGCGGCGGCGGCAGTGCGCCGTACTACCGGATGCGAATCGTGTAGCGCTGCTGCCAGGGGTTCGACGGCCCATACTGCCTGTATCTGGCCGAGCACGGCGGCGGCGTTGCGGCGCACCTGCCACGAGTCCCGCCGCAGTGCGCCTAGCAGTGTGACAACGGCGGGGGCGCTTTGTAGGTCCAGCAGCGCTTCGGCGGCGGCCAGCCGCACGGCAGGCGGCGCAGCCGCGTTGTGAAACAGGATCACGAGTGGTTCAACGGCCATCCGGTCGCCGAGCTTGCCCAGGGCGTGGGCGGCGGCAATAACGTTTTGCGGGTGGCGGCTGCGCAAAGTTTTGATCAGCCCGTTAACATCTCTGGCGTTAACCAGCCCGCCAACGTCCGTCCGGTGATCCAGTTCGTGGATGGCAGCGGCCAGACTGTGCCGGGTCTGTTCGTTGGTTTCATGGCGGAGCGCGGCTTTTAAGGCAGGAACGGCCTGGACGGTATCCAGGGCGCGCAATGCAGTAGCGGCTCGCTGCCGGATTTCTGGATCGGGATAAGCCAGCGCGCTGATTAAGCCGTGTGTATCGCGTCTGGATTGGAGTTGCCAGACATTGGGTCGTGTGTGTGCCACTATCGATTCGCCCCTGGTGACATGTAAATAAATTATATATGCGATCTGGACGGATTTTGTTAGAAGACAGGAACATACTTGATTTCTAATCGTTTTCGTGCGTTTTTGCAACTAGCCAAACTGTTTGTACAATGATACGGAGAAGGGCGATACTGAAAAGGACATCCGCCCTGGGCCGGAAAGTTGCAGAGATGGAGACACAACCATGCAAACACGAACGTGTCCAGAGTGTGGGCACGAAAATCTGCAGCGCGCAGTGTTTTGTTTTCAGTGCGGGTGTAACCTGGACGAACCGCCGGTTGTGCGTGGTATTCACCGCGACCGTCGGCATGTTGAAGACGCGATGCGATATGTGAAAGGGCGCGAGAGCAGGCTGGAGCGCGATATTGTGGAGCATCTGCGGCAGGCCAAAGCCAAGCTGCCGCCGCCGATTGACAGCACACCTGTGACCTGTCTCCGGTGTGGCACGTTGAACAAGCCATTGGCCGGGTACTGTATTGGTTGTGGCGCGACTCTCTCGGTTCCCGATCAAATAAACACGGTCAATCTGGTGCCGCGCGCGGCGGCGCTGAGTGATGTGGGACAGGTGCGCGATAACAACGAGGATCGTGTGGGGATGTGGGCGCGGCATGGCGTGCTGCTGGCGATGGTAGCCGATGGGATGGGCGGCGCGGTAGCCGGGGAGGAAGCCAGCCGTCTCGTGACGGAAGCGATTCAGGCCGATTTTTTGGGCGAAGCGCGCGGCAGCGAAACGTTAAGTGATCTGGCGGAAGATGAAATTTCCGATAAGTTGCGTCAGGCGGTTCGTCGCGCCAACCGTGCCGTAATGTACCAGGCGAACATGAATCCTGAGTTGCAGGGCATGGGAACGACGATCACCCTGGCGTTTGTGCGCGACAACCGGGTGGTGATTGCGCATGTGGGCGACAGCCGGGCCTATCTGGTGGATGGGAATGAAGGTTGGATTAACCAGATCACCGACGATCATAGTTTTGTCGAGGCGCTGTTGGCTTCCGGCCATATCACGCCGGAACAGGCGGCAGTACATCCGATGCGCAACGTGCTCTATCGCGCGCTGGGACAGGTCGATGATACCGAATCGGACCTGTACAGCCGCAACCTGACGGCAGGTGATTGGCTGATTCTGTGCTCGGATGGTTTGACCCGGCACGTATCTGCTACCGAGATCGCCGAACAGACGACCAGCGGACAGTCGCCGGACCAGGTGGCCCAGGCATTGGTTGATCTGGCGAACCAGCGTGGCGGCGAGGATAACATCAGCGTGGTGGTCGTCTTGATGGAGAGCGCTGAGGATATCGAACCGGAAGCTCCGCCCGATCCGACTTTATACCGGCAAACGGATATTGGATTATATCAGGCTCCCGGCGCTGAGGGCGCAGAGCGCAGCACAACAGAATTGGACGTTATCAAGCCTGATGACCAGGGTGATCGCCCTGAATAGTGCCTGTTAGAAAATCGCAGGGGGACCAGGGTACTAATGACAATGAAGATAGAATTGTGCTAACCTTGAATTAGCTCAAGGTTGAGCACATTGTCATCTAATCATCATTGGAGGAATCATTATGCTGTACCGTCCGCGTGAAGAAGGTCAGGGCCTCGTTGAGTACGCTCTGATCCTGGTGTTGGTCGCCGTTGTCGTGATTATCATCCTGGCCCTGCTCGGCCCGGCCATCGGCAACATCTTCTCCAACATCGTCAACAACCTGTAAGGTTGTCATCGGGACAGCCATTGGCGGCTGTCATAATATTTGAAACAAGCGCCCAATTCGGGCGCTTGTCTTGTTTATGGTGCGAATGAATTAAGAATTGTGGTGTGGCAATAGCACGTTATTCGCCAAATACCAGTTCGATGTTGTCAATCCAGATTGAGCCAACCTGCGCGCGTTCCCAGTCTCCCAGGTCAAATACGAACCAGGCGATCTGAGCCGGATCGAACTCGTCTGGCCCGCCGTCAAACCACGCGGCTTTTGCCAGATCGTCCCAACTGATGAACAGTTCCGACCAGTCACCAACCGGCGCAGTTACTTCGATCTCAAAGGGAGCAGCCTGTCCGGGGTCGGGGTTGGCGGGATCGGCTACGGCCAGCGCGAATCGCATCACCAGGTCGGGTTGATCGGCCCACCAATAGAATCGAATCCCCTCGGCTTCCGACCAATTTTGGATCGCGGCAAAATTGAATCCGCAGCCTCCCCCGCTGTCAGCGGCCATGTCGAGCGTGATCCGCAGTGCTTGCTCGCTGTTGTATCCGCCCTGTTCCGACGTGCAGGTGAACGTGTTCACGGTGCCATAGGAGTGATCCCACCATTCGAGCTGTGTATCGCTGGTTTCAAAATCCGTGATGGTGTTGTTGTCCGGTGACAGGGGAACAGCCGCGACAGCGGGTTCACCCTGATCGGCTGGCTGGTCGTCGGGTTCGGACATGTCAGCGGCGTCGGATGGTTGGCCGGGCTGTTGTTCGTTCAGCGGAAGAGGTTCCCCTGGCGTGAAGTCCATAATAGCCTGGGACACGAAGTCCACAAAGACCGGGCCAACGGTCTGATTAGCGAGTGTATTCGGGTGGCTGTCCCATTCGTCCCCGCGATATTCGGCGCGCAAAAAGCCTTCTTCATCGGCCAACTGACTGAAGAAGTCAAACACATAGACATTCGGATGCCCGTCCAGGTATTCCGGCGATGTCAGGTATTCGGACCACTGCCGGGCGCGCGCAGCGCTGTCAGCATCGGTTTCATTGGGCACCAGCGGCGGCGTGGTGAAAGGAATAAAGAGCTTATCGGGATGCCGGCCCATCGCGTCACGGATGCTCAGAAAATAATGCTGGTATTCCTGGAACATCTCGTCACTGGCGATATGAGACGAGGGGAAACAGCTTTTGAAAATGATCACGTCAAATTCGAGCATGTGGCTGAGCGTGTTGCCGGGTGGATCGGTCACGGGCTGGTTAAATGTCTCGTACCAGCCATTGGGGTCGGTGTTGTCGCCGGGTACGTCCCAATTGGTGCCGAGATAGGCTCCGGCAGCGTTTATCAGACCCTCCTCGTTATAGCCGTGATCCCAGAATTCATAACTCTGCGCGGTGAAGGCTTCGCGCACCCCACCTTCCCAGATCAGGCCCGCGCCGGTGGAATGGTGCATAAAAATGATGCGGATTGGTTCATCCTGGGCGGCGGTGGGGGAGATGAGAACCAACAGTAATAGGACGGCGAGTGCCGTGTACCAAAATCGGTGCCCCTTCATCAGTCAACCTCCAAATGACCCTGCGATTATGCTCACGGTACACCGTTCTGTATCTCTTGGCAAGGCAGCTTTATGGGTTTTTATCAGTGGACGCCGGGCGCTGGTCGAGTTTGAGGGTCGCTTCGCGCGCCTGGACGCTGTGGACCATTTTCAAAAACGCATCCAGCAATCCTTGAATTTCGCCATCCAGGGCTGATTCGGGGACTTGTTGCAGCGCTTGCTCGTAATTTCCACGTTCGAGTTGCTGGGTGGCGTCCAGAACGTTTTCAAGATAGGTCGTGGTATAACGCACGCGCTCTACCAACTCGCGCATCATTGCCAGCCCGACCAACGGGCGCTCGTGTAGAAAGGCCAGAAAATCATCACGGTGCAGGATCAACACGTCGAGCGGTTCCGCTGCCGCCGCTGACGCCGAACGTGGTTTGCCATCGAGCATGGAAAATTCGCCCACCGTGTCTTCCAGGTGCCGGAGGGTTAACTCGCGGTCTTCCGCATCGCGGGTATAAATGCGTACCCGGCCCGATAGAACGATATACATTGAATCGCCCGGCGCGCCTTTCTCAAATAACACCGCCCCCGCCGGGTACGATTGGCGGCGCATCAACTGGATCAAGGCCGCACGATCTTCCAGCGATACGCCTTTGAACAGGACTGAGTGTTCGAGTTGTACGGCCAGCGTGCCATCGTTTATGTTGTCATTCATGCGATTATCGGTTATCTCGCGCGTTTATTAAGCGGTTCCGGTGCGGATAGTTTGTTCCCGTTCGTGTAATTTGCTCGCCGCCGCTGAGAAAATGTCCTCAACCAGCATGACTGTTTGCTCGGATATTTCGTCTGGTTCCAGCATGATCTCGCCTGTCATGTGGGTGTCGGTGGTTTGAACTGCCGCGTAATTGCCTGCGCTGATCTGCGTCATCCAATTAACGCCGATCTCGACCGATGTGGTCGTGAATCGCACTTTTTCAGCCAGGTATTGGAGCATTGCCAGCACGACTTTCGGGCGGCTCTGGATGAACCGGATGAAGACTTCACGCTGAAGCACCAGCACTTTAAGCGGTCCGTTCGCGCGCGCGCTGGCCGAACGGGGTCGCCCATCCAGCAGCGAAAATTCCCCGACCACGCTTCCCGGCTCGAAAGTGCGCAGCGGTTTTTCCTGGCCTGCTTGATCGCGCACAAAAATGTCGATTTGCCCGTCTTCAATCAGGTACATGGCATCGCCTTTTGCGCCTTCGTGAAACAGCAGTGTGCCGTTGTCAAAGCTTTGAACCGAGATGGCGCGGCTCAGGTTTTCCAGATTTGCTAGCGATACGTTTTTGAAAATCTGGATATGGCTCAGGCGTTGGGCAAATGCGGCCAACTGCTCCGGCGTGAAGGTTTCGGCCAGTTCCGAGACGCGCATGAACATATCGAAGGTATGCACCAGCGTCGGATCGGATCGCGCCAGTTCCTCATTGAGTGCTGTTTGCATGGTGGCATCATCACCGGGGAAAACGGTTTGCAGAAACAGGCGGACCGGCGCGTTCAGCGTGTTTCGGGTGCGCTCGATCTCGGCACGATACTCGGTAATTTCCGCCAGCCACGCAGCGCGAAGACGGTCGCTGACCGGGCTGCTGAGATTGTTTTGCAAAATACCGATGTTAGCCTGGACCACGAGCAAGTGGCGAATCAGGGTGATATGCTCCGTCCCGAAGAATTCGCCCAGTTCTCGAAAAATCGTTTCCATCGAGGCCACGCCCAGTTGTTGGACGGCTTTACGTTCCCCGGTGGAGACATCCAGGTCCAGTCCCAGAGTGTGGGAAAACCGGCGTTTCTCCTCTAACAAGCCCTGGTTGATCTGCCATGCGATCAGCACGCCGCCGCCGATGCCGGTACCGACCGCAACCAACAGTAACATGATGCCGTTTAATTCGCTGACGACGTTGTTATAGATGACGTGCAGTGCGATAGCGAGTCCGATACCCAGGACCGGCCACACGTTCCGGCGGGCGGCGGTGGTGCGGCGCAGGCGGCCTAATGACAGCCCGACTAACCCGCTGGCGGCGGCGTGCATCAGCGAAGTGGATAATGTGCGGCTGATCGCAGTGCCGAGCACGGCGCTGCCCGATCCGGGCAGGTACACGAACAGGTTTTCCGACAGCGCGAATCCCATCCCAACCGCGATACCGTAGATTGCGCCGTCCACGATGTAGCGAAAACTCGGCTGGCGGATCAGATACAGCAGGATCAGCGACTTTAGAATTTCTTCGATAATGGGAGCCGTGATTTTGGTCAGGGTTTCGTAGCTTAGCCCGGTATCAATCACAGCGTTGTTCACCCATACCGCGATCTGGTATGCCGCAACCGCGCCCCATGCCGCGCATAACAGGATAGTATTGGCTTTCCCGGTGCCAAACACGTCCAGCGTGATGAACAGGTAGATTACCAGCGCAGGAATGATGATGGCGATAAGGTAGGCGGCAATCGTCATAGAAATGCCTCGTGGTGTTCAGGATTGATACCTTCAATTTTAGCTGATTGTGTTGTGGTATGCATGGTGTTAATTATTTCTAAGAATGCGCTGAGAAACATTGACAAGGATACACTAAACTCCTAGAATGCGATCAGGTGGTGTAGATTGGATCAACAGGGTCTGGCTATGGACTATGTAGACTACTATAAGGTACTGGGCGTTGATCGCGGCGCATCACGCGAGGAGATTAAGAAGGCGTACCGCCGCTTGGCCCGCCAGTATCACCCCGACGTGAATCCCGGCAACAAAGAAGCCGAGGAAAAATTCAAGGCGATCAACGAAGCTAATGAGGTGCTGTCCGACAAGGACAAGCGCCAGAAATATGATCAACTCGGCCAGAGTTATCACCAGTGGCAGCAGATGGGCGGACAGCCCGCTGGCTTTGACTGGTCGAATTGGATGTCTGGGCAGTCTGGGCAGCCTGGGCAGCCGGGCGGCTTCCGCGTAGAATATGCAGACAGTAGTATGGGCGGCGGCGATTTCTTCTCGGATTTCTTCCGCTCGATGTTTGGTGGTGGTATGGGACAACAAACACGCTCCGATCCGCGTGGGTCGGGCAGGCGGGCGGCGCGCGGCCAGGATTTGGAGGCAGTGGCCCAGATTACGCTGGAGGATGCGTATCACGGTACGATACGGACCGTTCAAATCGGACAGCGCCAGCTTACTGTGAACATTCCACGCGGCGCGCGCGAGGGTACACGGGTCCGGCTGCGCGGTCAGGGCGAACGCGTGTATGGCGGCGGGCAGCCCGGCGATCTGTTCGTGATCGTGAGCCTGTTGGAGCACCCGGTTTTTACGCGGGACGATGATGATCTCCACCTGGATTTGAAGGTGCCGGTTTATACGGCGGTGTTGGGAGGGTCGGTCCGTGTGCCAACCCTGGACGGTGATGTGACGCTGCGCATCCAACCCGGCACGCAGTCCGGCCAGAGTATCCGGCTGCGCGGCAAGGGAATGCCACATTTGCGGGGACACGATACACAGGGCGATTTGTACGCGCATGTGTTGGTTCAGGTGCCGACCGACCTGTCAGAAAACGAACGGCGGCTTTTTGATCAGTTGCGCCAGATGCGCGGCGCTGAGTAGGATTGTTTATTGGCACTGTCGTGAGTGGACGAACCGGATAGTGAAACCAGATTGAGAGGACGACTACATGGGTTGGGACTTTGACGATTTTGAACCGGTAGAGGATGATGAGCCAGCAAACAGCCGAGGGCGGTTTCTCAATTTTCTGATCGGCGCGGCAGTGGGTGTGATTACGTTGGTGCTTATCACGTCGCTCGTATTAACGACTGTGGCGCATCTGTTGATGGATGACACACCGGTACGCCGCTCTGTGACGCGCGACCAGCCATCTCAGGCTGACTTGGTGAACGCGAACTATCGCCCCAGTAATTGGGTAGAGCCAAACCTCTTTCAGATCATCACGCCGACGCCGGTCGCGCCGGATGTGGTTGTGCAGGCCGACGCGGAACATGCGCTGCTCATTAACATTTATGAGCGGGTTAATCCCTCCGTTGTCAATATTGAGGTTGTGAGCCGGTTTCACAGCGACACCGACGTGATTGACAGCAGCGGGTCGGGGTTTGTGCTGGATATGGATGGTCATATTGTCACCAACTCGCACGTCATTCGTGAGGCGAATGAAATCCTGGTGACGTTTTATGACGGCTATGTCATCGAGGCGCAGATCATCGGTGTGGATGATTACAGCGACCTGGCCGTTATCCGGGTTGATCCGGCTCGCAGCCCGTTAGTGCCGGTGATGTTGGGGGATAGCAACACGTTGCAGGTCGGCCAGCGGGTGATCGCCATTGGCAACCCGTTTGGGCTGGACGGCAGCATGACGGTCGGCATTGTGAGCGCGTTGGGGCGGTCGCTGCCGTCGGCGCAGTTGCTCGATCCGAACAGCTATGCTGGCTACAGCAACCCCTCGATTATCCAGCTTGACGCGGCGGTGAATCCCGGCAACTCCGGCGGGCCGCTGCTGGATTCTTACGGCCAGGTGATCGGCATCAACACCGCGATACGGACGGAAAATGGCGTATTCCAGGGGATCGCGTTCGCGGTGCCGGTGAACACCATGAAGCGCGTGGTTCCCCAGTTGATCCAGACCGGGTTTGCCGAGTATTCCTGGTTGGGGATTCAAAGCCCGCCGAATGAGCTTGGTACCAGCGTCGCGGCCCTGGCGGACGAACTGGGCTTCCCGGTCCGCAGCGGAGTCATGGTCAGTCAGGTTGTAGCGGATTCCCCGGCGTACCGGGCCGGGTTGCAGGGCGGAACTGAGGAAGTGCAGGTGCGCGGAGTTTTTGTGCCGACCAACGGTGATATCGTCGTTGCCATCAATGGGATGATGGTGCATGATATTGACGATCTGACCGCGTTCCTGGTGGAAAATACCTCACCCGGTGATACCGTTGTGCTGACCATTGTGCGCAATGGGCAGACATTGGACGTGGATGTAACGCTAGGGGTGCGGCCCCGGTAAGCGCGGAGGTGACAGCATGAACGACTCCATTCCCTGTGACGACGAACCGTGTTATACCATCGGTGTAGTGGCGCGAATGGTCGATCTGCATCCTCAAACCCTGCGCAATTACGAGCAGGGGGGGTTGGTTATTCCCCAACGCAGCGCCGGGAACATTCGCCTGTATTCTCAGCGTGAGGTCGAGCGTTTGAAGAAGATCAACCGGCTGACTCAGGAGTTGGGCGTGAATCTGGCCGGGGTGGAGGTTATTCTGCGTATGACCGACCAGATCGAAATGCTGCAAATCAAGTTGAGCCTGTTACAGCAGCAGCTTAATACCGAGCGAGAACGGCGCGCTTGAAGTACAGGATTATGATACGATAACCTGGCATCGTGGGATGCCGGGTTTTTTATGCCGACAGGAGCGAGTTTATTATGCAATGGGTTCGTTTTGAGGCGGAGGGCGTGTCGCAGTGGGGTATTCTTCGCGCGGACGTGATCACCGCTGTGTCGCTCACCTGGGACGAGATTCTGGCCGGGCAGTTGCCAGATGTTTCGGATTCTGGCCCACAGTACCAACGTGACGCGGTTCGGCTGCTTGCACCGGTAGGCCGTCCGGGGAAGGTGATTGCCATCGGGAAGAACTACCTGGATCACTGCCGCGAAACCAATACCGAACCGCCTGCCAGACCGCTTATCTTTGCCAAGTTTCCCACCGCCATTATTGGGCCGGGAGACGCGATTATATGGTCGGCGGCGCTAACGCAGCAGGTGGACTACGAGGCGGAACTCGCGGTTGTGATCGGCAAAACGGCGCGGCGGGTATCCGAAGCGGACGCGCTGGATTATGTGTTCGGCTACACGGTTGCCAATGACGTGAGCGCCCGTGATCTGCAATTTGGCGATGGGCAGTGGGTGCGCGGCAAGAGTCTTGATACGTTTTGTCCTCTGGGACCCGCCGTTATCACCGCCGACGAAATTCCCGATCCGCAAACCCTGGCGATCCGGTGCGAGCTGAACGGCATAGAGAGGCAGGCCAGCACGACCAGCGAGATGATTTTTGGCGTGGCGCAGTTGGTGGCGTTTTGTTCCCAGGCGTTTACATTGGAACCGGGCGACATGATCCTGACCGGCACGCCGCACGGTGTCGGCGCGTTCCGCGATCCGAAGCTGTTTATGGGCGACGGTGATACGGTGGTAGTCGAGATTGAACGGGTGGGCCGCCTGGAAAACCGCTGTATAGTGGAGTAAAGGGCTGTGTTATAATCTGCCGGATTGCCCATTGTTCACCAGACAAAAGGATATTATGCCATTCTCATTTGATGCGATACGAGCCGTTGTGCTGGATATGGACGGCGTGCTGTGGCGCGGCGGCGACATTTTGCCGGGAGTCCCGGCGTTTTTTGATTTCGCGCAGCAGCAAGGGATTTCCTACGCTTTTGCGACCAACAACAGCTCAAAAACGGTCGATAACTACATTGATCGCCTGACCAATGTGGGGATTCCCGTTGGGCCAGAACAGATCATCACGTCGGCAGTGGCAACGGCGGATTATATCCGGCAGCGTTACCCGGTGGAAACGCCGGTTTACATCATCGGGCAGCAGGGCATCCGGCAGGCGCTGGCGGAACGCGGCTTCTCTGAAGACCCGGCCCGCGCTGAGCTGATCGTGGTCGGGATTGACTTTGATATCGGCTACGAAAAGTTCAAAATTGCGACGCTGCGCATCCGGGCCGGGGCGGACTTCATCGGCACCAATGGGGATCGGACGTTTCCTACGCCGGAAGGTTTGGTGCCGGGAAACGGGTCGCTGCTGGCGTTGATCGAAGCGGCCACCGATCAAGCGCCTATCGTGATCGGCAAACCGGAAACGGCGATGTTTGAGGTTGCGTTAGATCGCCTGGGGACCACGCCCGCCCAAACCTTGATGATCGGCGACCGTTTGGGAACCGATATTCTGGGGGCGCAGCGGGCCGGGCTAAAAACGGCGCTGGTCCTGACCGGCATCACGTCCGCCGAAGAAGCGCGCACCGCCGATATCCAGGCCGACGCCGTATTCGAGTCGCTGGCCGATATCCAGGCCGCATGGGAAACTGTGGTAGTGTGATGGTGGAGCGGACGGTGATAAAACTGCGTTGGCCTGCTGCCCGTATCGTAACGGTGGGGTTGGTTGTATTGGCGGTTGTGGGCTTGTCCTGGGGACTTGTCGGATTGCAGGTATTGGCGCAAGGCGATCCACCTCCGGCGGGCGATAATTTTGGTATGGCGTCGTCGGATGTGCAGTGGACGGTGGGGGAGTTGGCTTTCCAGAGCAATTACCCGGCGGGATTCCAGTTCCAGGCCGAAATTCGCAGCAGCGCCGGGCCAATTGTGCGCGGGCGCGTGATCTGGTCGCATGTGCCGGGAACGCAGCGCAGCCGCCCGGTAAACGTTGATCCCGACACCGGCACATTGACGGCGGTCTGGGATGCGACCGGGTCCGATGCGGTGCCGCCCTGGGTCGGGCTGATGTATTACTGGGACGTGGGCGATTCGGAGGGGAATGCGTTCCAGACCGAGCCGCAGTATGTTGAGTACGAAGACACGACTCATGACTGGGTGCGCACGGAAACCGACGACATTATCGTTTTCGCGCAAAACTTGCCGGATGAGGTTGGTCCCCTGGTGGCGGACGCGATGGCCGCACAGCGCGAAATGTACCGCGCCGCCTGGGGAGGATTGCTGCCCTATAAACCGCGCGCTATTTTGTTTGGCAGTCGCGGCGCGTGGCTGGAATGGCAGATCACGACGGTGAACTATTCCACCATTGGCCTCACCTCGGATGACTGGGGCGGGACGGGCCAGGTGGTGTCCGGCGGCGGGCTGACCGATCTGGCGTATGGCACGGTGTTACACGAGGTCGCGCATTTGTACCAGAACGAATTTACGCTTATGGTCCCCGGTAGCTGGCTGATCGAGGGTAACGCCACATTTTTCGAGTTGAACCAGCAGTATAACTACGAGTCGTCGGTGCGCCACCTTGCAGCGAGCGGTAATCTACCGGTCCTGCTGCAAGGGACCGGTCCCGGTGTGAGTGGGCGTAATGCGCGGCGCGGCTATGATATCGGCTACACGTTTTGGAAGTGGTTGGTCGATAACTACGGCCTGGAAGGGCACCGCCAGTTGATCGAGTTGTTAGATCAGGGGATCGGGCGCGTGGCGGCGATTGAAACTGTGACTGGCCTGACGGCTCAGGACGTTGAAAGCCGCTGGCGGACCTGGCTCGGAGCGTCTGCGCTGCCGCCCACGCTGGTTCCTACGCCCACGTTTTTGATCTTCCCGACGATTGCGCCACTTGGGTATTGAGAGTGTGGGGGAGCGGGCTGCGATGAATTCCCGGCGATTAGTGAATTATCTGCTGCTGGTGGCGGTGGTGGCCGGATTGTGCGGGCCGGAACTGGTGTTTGCCCAGGGGGGCGGTGATGAGCCGGAGCAGGATACCGGCCTGATCTACACCTACCGTACCGAAATCCTGTTTCCGGCAGTGGTGCGTTTTTTCGTCGGGATCAATGCCCCGCCGGACCAGATCGTATCTGCCGCGCTGACGCTGCGCCAGGAAAGCGGCCTGGACGTATCTTTTACGCTCAGCCCGGAACAGCACCTGTTTAACAGCGCCGAACTGTTTGTCGAGCTGGTGTATGACCTGGATTTGACCAACGGCGCGATCCCGGTGCCGTTTGAGCCGGTCAATTTCCTGTGGCAAATCCAGACCGAGGACGGCCAGCTTTCTACGGCGGTTGATCAATTTTTGTTTCAGGACGGCGCGCGTGGCGAGTGGCAGTCAGCCGGTGTGCCGCCGCTGATCCTGCATTGGACCAATGAGAATCTGGCGGGGCGGGCTATCCGCGAAGAAGTGATGGCCGCCTATGGCCTGATCAACCACCAGACCGGGCGTTCGCCGTTGTTCCAGTTCGCCATGTACGATCCGGCGGTGCGCCTCTGCCGGGAATTTGAAGACACAGAGACAGGCGAGATCGAAACGGTCGTGGTTTCCCGCACCGACCAGACCGCCTATCCGTGCTCGGTGGAAGCCTTCGCGCGCTTGTATGCGGCGGCAGGCATAACGTTTTTGCAGCGGCCCAC
>JAFGTJ010000459.1 GCA_016934195.1 Anaerolineae bacterium
CACCCGCACGGCATCGAATGCGGCGCGGGCTGGATTGGCGCGGACAAGATCGCCCAACTGGTCGAAATGGGCATCGACGGGCTGGAATGCTACCACCGCAACACCGAGGGACCGGCCCGCGATCATTTCCTGGCGCTGGCGCAGCAGTTCGACCTGCTGGTGTCCGGCGGATCGGATGAGCACGGCTGGTCGCCCGACTGCCCGCTGATGGGCACCGCGCCGGTCACGCTGGCGATGGTGGACGCGATCCGCCAGCGGCATCACGAGCGCGTGGGAGAAAATTAGCCCCTCCCCTAAATCCCCTCCCCGCAAGCGGAGAGGGGACTTGCTCGCGCAACGTGCTCCCCCTTTCTCCATTTGTGGGGAAAGGGGGTTGGGGGGATAGGGGCTAACCGTACACAAAAGGAAAACGCACAGTATGCCCAAACAACCCGGTCACAGCTATCCCGACGAATGGACCGACGGCCAGATTCAGGCCGACGTGCGTGTTTTGGCGCAGCATCGCTGTGAACAGTGCGGGATCGCGTTCCGGCAGGGGACCAACGTCGCGGTAACGGCGCAGCACACCGACGGCAGGCCGGTCCTGGGATCGGTGCATCATGTCGATTACGACACGACCAACAACACCTACCGGAATCTGGTCTATCTGTGCCAGAACTGCCACGCCCAGGTGACGGGCTTCGGCTGGAAACCGGGCGATATGCTGCCGCTGGTCTGGCAGGATCGTATCCCGGCGTGGATCATGGCCCGCCAGTTACCCTACCGGAATCACCCGCAGTTGCGGCTGTTTGAGGACGACGATTAGCCCCTCCCCCTACCCCCTCCCCGCAAGCGGAGAGGGGGAATCGCGGTGAACATCAAGTCCCTCTCCACTTGTGGGGAGGGATTTAGGGAGGGGCTAACTGCACACCACCGTTTGTCAGATACGCGAGGACCCACATGGTCGAAACCACTCTGATTAAAAAAGTCCTGATCGTCAATCGCGGCGAGATCGCCGTGCGCGTGATCCGCGCCTGCCGCGAACTGGGCGGCATTCAGGTCGTCGCGGTTTATTCCGACGCCGACCGCGAAGCGCTGCACGTTCGTTACGCCGATGAAGCTTTCCCGATTGGCAACCCGGTCCCGCGCGAAAGTTACCTGAATTTCGACAAGCTGCTGGACGTGGCGCAGCGCTCCGGCGCGGATGCCGTGCATCCCTGTTATGGCTTCCTGAGCGAGAACGCGGATTTTGCCCAGGCCGTGATCGACGCCGGGCTGACCTGGATCGGGCCGCCGCCGGACGCGATCAGCAAAATGGGCGACAAGCTGGCCGCCCGCGAGATCATGCAAAAATCCGGCGTGCCGGTCGTGCCGGGAACCGAACCGGGCCTCAACGATGGTGCGCTGCGTTATGCCGCCGACAAGATCGGCTACCCGCTGATGGTCAAGGCGGCGGCGGGCGGCGGCGGGAAGGGGATGCGCGTGGTGCGCACGCCGGATCAGCTCGACGGCGCGCTGGCCTCGGCTCACCGCGAAGCCGAAGCCGCCTTCAGCGATGGCACGATTTACCTGGAAAAAATGCTCGAAGGCGCGCGCCACATCGAGTTTCAAATCCTGGCCGACATGCACGGCAATACCATCCACCTGGGCGAACGCGAATGCAGCATCCAGCGCCGCCACCAGAAATTATTCGAGGAATCGCCCAGTCCCTTCATGGACGAGGACCTGCGCGAAAAAATGGGCGCGGCGGCGATCCGGGCGGCGCAAGCGGTGGACTATATCAACGCCGGGACGGTCGAATTCCTGGTGACGCCTGACCGCCAATTTTACTTCCTGGAAATGAACACGCGCATCCAGGTGGAGCACCCCGTCACCGAACTGGTCACGGGCGTTGATCTGGTTAAGGAGCAGATTCGCATCGCGCGCGGGCGGCGCATGGGACCCTCGGACGGCGTGACTCAAAACGGCTGGGCGGTCGAGTGCCGCATCAACGCCGAGGACCCGTTTAACAACTTCATGCCCTCGGTCGGTCAGGTGACGGTCCACATCGCGCCGACCGGCCCCGGCGTCCGGCTGGACAGCGGCATTTACGCCGGGTACGACGTGACACCCTACTACGACTCGATGCTGGCGAAGCTGATCGCGTGGGGCGAGACGCGCGGCGAGGCCCTGTTACGAATGCGGCGCGCGCTGGCCGAATACAAGATCATGGGATTAAAAACCAACCTGCCGTTTCACCAGAAATTGATCGACAGCACGCGCTTTCTGGCCGGGCGCTACGATACCCAGTTCATCGAGCAGCACATGGACCTGCGCGACGACGAAAACGGCGCGGCGGGCGATCAGGCCGAAGCCGCCGCGATCCTGGCGACGCTGGTCGAGCACCAGGCCCGCCAGCAGGCCATGCAGATCATGGCGCGTCCGGCCCGCGATACCTCCAACTGGAAATGGTTCGGGCGCTGGGAACGGATGCGGGGATGATGCAACCTTCACCCGCCGTAACATCCCGTTACTACGAAACCGAGCATGACTTACGGCAAATGCAGAGATTGCTGATGGCGGCGCGCGCGCAGACCAATGACTGGCGATATTCTCATGTCGGCGAATTGATATTCGGATTCTTTATGGTGGCTTGTCACTTGAATCCGCCGGAGCACATTCGCCTCTGGCATAATGCGGACGGCGCGTTAGTCGGCTACGCGATGGTGGGCGAAGACCCGTCTTTTGACTGGCAGGTGCTGCCGGAGTATGAATGGTCTGGAATTGAAACTGAGGCGATGGCCTGGGCGGAAACCCGCCTGGCTGAACTTCGCCAACGTGATCCGCAGTGTTGGGGTGGACCGTTGGTTTCTGGTGCCCGGCAGGACAATGCCAGACGCATCGCGTTTCTGGAACAACACGGGTTCCGCTACAGCGGCGAGTTTGCCGAGGTTAATATGCTGCGCTCGTTGGACGAGCCGATCCCCGAATCCCCCGTATTGCCTGCCGGATACCAAATTCGCGCAGTGGCCGAAACGGGCGAAATCTCACGCCGGGCCGCCGCTCAGCGCGAGGTGTGGCATCCCTGGACCGTTGGCGATGTCAGCGA
>JAFGTJ010000460.1 GCA_016934195.1 Anaerolineae bacterium
CCCGTCCCATCCAGCAGATCGTCCAGGTGCTGCACGACGGCATCCGGTGCATCCTCGGACACAATATGCCCGACCTGCGGCAGCAGCACCGGTCCCGCCGCGCGCGGCAGCAGCGTTTTCCAGTGGTCGGCCACGTCCGGCGTAAACAGCGGATCGGCCTCGCCCCAGATGATCAGGGTCGGGATGCGCTTCAACGTTGTGAGTCCGTCCTCAATTTCGCGCATCAGCGCCGCCGAGGGATGGGTCGGCGTGGTGTTGATCATACGCGGGAACTGAACGAGCGCCGTGCGCTGGCGCGGATCGCGGAATGGGGCCTTGTAGCCGTTCATGATCGTGGCCGACAGGTCGCGGACGGTCCAGCGCTGGAACCCGATACTGCTGAAGGCCAGGTTCAACGAGCGGAACAGAATCTCCCCGACTCCCGGCAGCGTGGCCCACCGGATCAGTCCTTGCCGCCGGTTGGTGTAGGTATCCTGAAAGACCCACGAATTCATGATCACCAGCCGCCGCACGTTATCCGCGTGGTGGATCGCGTAACCCAGGCCAATCGGCCCGCCCCAGTCCTCCATGATCAGCGTGATGTCGCGCAGGTCCAGCGCTTCGATGCATTCCTGAATGTTGGTGATGTGGCGGCGGAGAGTATGGTAACGGCGGACGGTCGGCTTGTCGCTCATCCCGTAGCCGATATGATCCACCGCGATACAGCGGAATCCCCGCGCGGCGTAATAGACGAGAAACGCCCGGTACGCAAAGCTCCAGGTCGGGTAGCCGTGCAAAAACAGCAGCACCTCCCCACCGGGCGGGCCTTCGTCGAGATAATGCATCCGGTAGCCGTCGCTGAGCGTGAGGGTATGCGACTTAAACGGATAATAGGCGCGGGTTGTTTCCGGGAGCACCACACGTCCTTTCGAGTTTGAGCAGCACGCCTCATTGTACGCCAGAATGCGCCGTTGCGGTATTGTATATTGAGCCGGGATCAGGGTTACGTGATGAATACATTGTTTGAGGGTATAGTAGGGGAACACACTTCTATACTCGTGGAGACAAACCGGCATGACCCAATCACCCCCCTGGGCTATTCGCATGGCCGAAACAATGATCCGGCAGTACCCCATTCGCGGCCACAAGTGGACCTACGAGTGGGGCGTTATGCTCAAAGGCGTGGAGCAATTGTGGCTGCGGACCGGCGACCAGCGCTACTTCGACTACATCAAGCGCAACGTGGACGAGTTCGTGCAGCCTGACGGATCGATCCGCACCTACCGGGTCAAAACCTACAACATCGACATGATCCACTCCGGCAAGTTGTTGTTTGGCCTGTGGCGGACGACCGGCGACGCGCGCTACGAACGCGCCGCGCGCCTGCTGCGCGATCAGCTTCGCGTGCATCCCCGCACCAGCGAAGGCGGCTTCTGGCACAAATTGGAGTATCCCCACCAAATGTGGCTGGACGGCATTTATATGGGATCGCCGTTTTACGCAGAATTCGCCAAGACCTTCGGGGGAGCGGAGGCGGCTGACATATTTGACGACGTGGCCCGGCAGGTGACGCTGATCGCCCGTCACACCCGCGATCCACAGACCGGGCTTCTGTATCACGGCTGGGACGAAACCCGCCAGCAGCAGTGGGCCGATCCCGCTACCGGCAGTTCGCCGCACTTCTGGGGCCGCGCGATAGGCTGGTTTATGATGGCGCTGCCGGATATCCTGGAACACTTCCCCGCCGACCACCCCCAACGCGCCAGCCTGATCACGATCCTGCAAGACACGGTAGACGCGCTGGCCCGCGTGCAGGATTCCGCGACCGGGTTATGGTATCAGGTATTGGACCAGGGCGACCGGGAGGGCAATTACCTGGAAGCGTCGGCCTCCTGCATGTTCGCGTATGCCATCGCCAAAGCCGTTCGCCTGGGATATCTTAATCCGGGCACCCGTCCCATCGCGGAACGCGCTTTTCAGGGAGTCGTCCAGCATCTGGTCAACGTGGACGAGCAAGGGCTGGTGGAACTGCATCATATTTGCTACGTCGCGGGGTTGGGCGGTATTCCCTACCGCGACGGGTCCTACGAGTGTTATGTGAACGAGCTACAGGTCACGAATGACGATAAAGGCACTGGCCCGTTCATCCTCGCCAGCGTGGAATTGGAGATGTAGCGCCCCATAAGTAGGGGCATTCATGAATTGCCCCTACGTCGAAAATCCGCAAAACCAGCGTCATTTTCCCCAATGTCAGCCGGATGTCGCGCCCCGGTCAGTCATGTCAGGCCCTTCTCCGGTATTCTGATAATCATATAGGGCCGTAGTTCGTATCCCCATACCATTACGCCCCCTTGTGCCATAATTAACTCACCATTCAAGAAGCCCCAGAATAAGGAGCAATGTGATCATGCATATGGTGATGTTTGTATTGGACGATCCCGACAAGCTCGACGCCGTGCTGGATGCGTGGCAAACCGTCGGCGTGAGCGGCGCGACGATCCTGGAATCCTCCGGCCTGTACCGTAGACAACAGCAGCGCCCGGTCGGTGCGCGGTATGCCTTCGGGCTGGCGCGCGGACTGCGGCGCGTGGAATCCGGCCATTATACGCTGTTCGTGATCGTGCCGAGCCTGGACGCCGCGCAAGCGTGCCTGTCCGCTGCCGAAACAATTGTCGGAAACCTGGATGGTCCCGACACCGGGGTATTGGCGGCCTGGGAACTGGATGTGGTGAAAGGTGTGCCGCCGCACCTGAATCACCGGACTGATGAAGGTAAGCCATGACGTGGGTGATGTTTGTGGGGAGCGCGGCGGTAATCGTATTTGCCGCGACGCAGTTGGCCGGGTACGGCGACGTGATCGCGCTGCGGACCCGGTTGGGTGGGATGTTTGTCGGGACGCTGCTGCTGGCCGGGGCGACCTCGCTGCCCGAACTGCTGACGGGCATCAACGCTATCGACCAGGGCGTCCCGAATCTGACGGTGGGCAACATTTTCGGCAGTTGTATGTTCAATATGTTCCTGCTGGCGGGATTGGACCTGTTTTACTGGCGGTCGCGCATCCTGCGGCGGCTGGCGATGCAGCACGCGCTCAGCGCCGGGATCGCCGTCACCCTGACCGGGCTGAGCATGTTTTTCATCCTGGCGCAGTTCACGGCCAAAATCGGGTGGATGGGCCTGGACAGCCTGTTCCTGATCGGCGTGTATATCGCCATGACGCGCGTAATGTTCGGCGGCAACCAGGAAACCAGCGCCGATCCGCTGCCCGCCCCGGAGATTCCCGACGACGTGCCGACCCTGCGCCGCGCGCTGATTGGGTTTGGCGGGGCAACGCTGGTGCTGGTGCTGATCACGCCGCTGCTGGTGCGGAGTTCGGTCGATATCGCGGAATCGACCGGAATGACCGCCGGATTTGTGGGCGTGGCGCTGGTGGCGATCATTACCTCGCTGCCGGAAGTGATCACGACCATCTCGGCGGCGCGCATTGGCGCGTATGATCTGGCAGCGGGCAACCTGTTCGGCAGCAACATCTTTAACATTTTTGCGTTAGGACTCACGGACATTTTTTACACCGACGGGCGGTTTCTGGCGGAAGTGTCGGACGACATGATGCTGGCCGGGATTATGGCGCTGCTACTGACCCATATCGCGCTGATGGGCAACATGATCCGCAATCTCGCCACCGGGCAGGAGGTGCGGCGGCTGGTGGTGCATGTGGACGCGCTGCTGATCGCGGGGGGATATCTGATCGGGATGTGGCTGTTATTCGACCGGGGGTTGATCGGGTGAGAGCGTGGGACTTGCTCGAAACGGCCTCACCCCCTAAATCCCCCTCTCCATCCGAGACGTTTAGCCTCGCTGGCGCTCGGCAAAACTATGGAGAGGGGGACTTTATACCCTGCGCGTTTCGTCTCCCCCTCTCCAACTTGGTTGGAGAGGGGGCCGGGGGGTGAGGCCGTTTTTCGTACTCACAAGGAGCAAAACAAGATGCAAAGAATGTTAGCTTTACTCCTGCTCACCGCGCTGCTGATCCCCGCGATCCCGGC
>JAFGTJ010000461.1 GCA_016934195.1 Anaerolineae bacterium
CACCATTATACATCTTGCACAGGAGACTCGCGCCCCGCGTCCGGCGTGCTATAATCCCCCCGCTGTATAGAAAATCCAACCCGCAGGGGGAAATTATGGCGTTGTCCTTCCAAGACGTAATTCTGAAACTTCACCGCTTCTGGGCAGACCGGGGCTGTGTGATCTGGCGTCCGTATAACATCCAGGTCGGCGCGGGGACCGGCAACCCGGCCACGCTGCTGTCGGTGCTGGGACCGGAACCCTGGAACGTCGGTTATCTTGAGCCAAGCGTGCGCCCCGCCGATGGCCGTTACGCCCAGAATCCCAACCGGATGCAGTTGTTTTACCAGTATCAGGTCATTCTCAAGCCTGATCCCGGCAATCCCCAGGAACTCTACCTGGAAAGCCTGGAAGCGCTTGGTATCGACCCGCGCGAACACGACATTCGCTTCGTAGAAGATAACTGGGAATCCCCGGCGCTGGGCGCGTGGGGCCTCGGTTGGGAAGTGTGGCTCGACGGGCAGGAGATCACCCAGTTTACCTATTTCCAGCAGGCGGGTGGCATCAACCTGGAACCCGTCAGTGTCGAGATTACCTACGGTCTGGAACGGATCGTGCTGGCCTTGCAGGGCAAAAACGCGGTGTGGGAAATCGACTGGAACGATTTCGTGTCGTACCGGAATATACACTTTCAATCCGAGATCGAGCACTGCACCTATTATTTCGAGGTCGCGGACGTGGACGGCCTCAAGCAGACCTACGACGTGTATGTGCGCGAGCACCAGCGCGCGCTCGAAGCCGGGTTGGTCATTCCGGCTTATGACTACGTGCTGAAGTGCAGCCACCTGTTTAACGTGCTGGATACACGCGGCGCGATTGGTGTCACCGAGCGGGCCGGGTATTTTCTGCGAATGCGTGACATGACGCGCAACATCGCCCGCGCTTACCTGGACCAGCGCGAACGGATGGAATACCCGCTGCTGAATGAGGACGCGGCGGACATGTTGGACGATACGGTGCGTATCCCGCGCGGACTGCCGTCTGCCGCGCCAACGGCTCCCGCCGATGTGCTGCTGGAAATTGGCACCGAAGAACTGCCTGCTGCCGACCTGACCGCCGCGTTGGACCAGTTAGGCAAGCTTGCGCCGAAACTGTTTGACGATCTACGACTGGATCATGAGGGCATCCGTGTTATGGGGACGCCGCGCCGGTTGGTGATTCACGCTAAATCGGTCGCGTTGGCGCAGCGCGACGAGGAATCACTCGTCAAAGGTCCGCCCGCCAACCGCGCCTTTGATACCGACGGCAATCCCACCAAAGCAGCGCTCGGTTTTGCGCGGGGCAAGGGCATTGATATAAGCGATCTGGAAGTGCGCGAGATCGACGGCGGCGAATACGTCGTGGCGCTGGTCCGCCAGCAGGGACGCCCCACCCAAGATGTATTGGGCGAAGCGCTGCCGGACATGGTGGGCGCGATCCGGTTTACGAAGGCCATGCGCTGGAACAGCACCGGCACCAGCTTTTCGCGCCCGATTCGCTGGTTTGTGGCGCTGTACGGCAGTCTGGGAATCCCGTTCAGCTATGGGGGAATTGCCAGCGACGGTGTGACGCGCGGCCTCCGGCCCTACGGTTCGCCTGATATTTCGTTGGTCAGCGTGCAAACCTATTTTGCGGAAATGGACCGGCAGGGTGTAATCCTCGACGTGGCACAGCGCCGCGCCGTGATTCGGGAACAGGCGTCCGTGCTGGCGGCGGAAGTCGGCGGCGTGATTCCTGACGATCCCGGCCTGCTGGATGAAGTGACCAATCTGGTTGAGCGCCCCACCGCGTTACGCGGCGCGTTCGAGGAAAAATACCTCGCGCTGCCGCGTGAAGCGCTGGTCGGTGTGATGCGCAAACACCAACGCTATTTCCCGGTAGAAGATGCACAGGGCGACCTGCTGCCGTACTTTATCGCGGTGCGCAACGGTGACGCCGATCATCTGGATATCGTGATCGATGGCAACGAGCATGTGATCCGCGCCCGGTTCGCCGACGCCGATTTCTTCTATCATGCCGATATCAAAAAGCCGCTGGACGATTTTCTGCCGCGCCTGAATACACTCACGTTCCAGGAAAAGCTCGGCTCCATGCTGGATAAAAACAACCGCGTGGCCGGACTGGTCCCGGCGGTTGGGGCGCTGCTCGGCATCACAGGTGATGATCTGGCGGTGGCCGAACGCGCCGCAGCCCTGGCAAAAGCCGATCTTGCAACCCAAATGGTGGTCGAAATGACCTCGCTGCAAGGCGTGATGGGCCGTTATTACGCGCTGTACCAGGGCGAACCAGAGGCCGTCGCCAACGCGATCTTTGAGCACTGGCTGCCGCGCGGCGCGGGCGATATGCTGCCCCAATCCGCACCCGGTCTGTTGATCGCGCTGGCCGACCGGCTGGACAGTCTGGCGGGCCTGTTCGCGGCGGGCCTTGTGCCCACTGCGTCCGCTGATCCGTTTGCGCTGCGGCGCGCGGCGTTGGGCATCGTGCAGATCGTGCTGGAACGCGGGATCGATCTCGATCTGCGCGAAGCAGTGGCGGCGGCGGCAGCGGCGCAGCCCATCCCGGTCGATAAAGCGGTCCAGGGCGAGATTGTGAATTTCATCGCCGGGCGGTTGGACGTGCTGCTGCA
>JAFGTJ010000084.1 GCA_016934195.1 Anaerolineae bacterium
CCGGTTGCGCCCGAACCGCCCGCCGAGCCGGTCCAACTGACCGATATCGCGGACTCGCGGCGGCTGCACCTGTACGCGGACGGGCGCAGCGCCCCGGCTCCTGGCAAGGCGCTTGAGGCGCGGCACCGTTACACGCGCATCGAGGAGCCGCTTGACGAGGACGAAGACAAGGGCGACCGGGTCCGCGAGGAATGGCGCTATTTCAAGTCCGGTTTGCCGGGATTGGGTGGGCGGCTGGTCACGGAAATTCGCGTCGAGGAAGTGACACATACGGACGGCTCGTGGGAATTCCGGTTTGAGCGGCGCTACCAGGACCGGGGCCGCGACCGCCGCGAGGTCCGCGCCAACCGCGATCACACCTACATCGAGCGCAAGGACGAGGTATCCAAAATCGACGCGGAAACCGGCAAGCGCCAGCGCTACCGCGAAGAGGCCGCCCTGATCTTCGCGCCGCCGGAGCAGGAGGAAAAACGCGGATTCCTGAGCGCGTTGTTGGGCCGCGATCACGATGATACACCCGCCGGGCCGAGTGTCTGGCGCGCGCCGTCCTCGTCCGAGCGGAAGCAGGCGCGCAAGGACGGCGGCGCGGCGTTTTAAGTCCAATACGGTGTAGTTCACGCGGTAGGGAGGCACCCGTGTGTGCCTCCGGGCGACCATTCATCCGGCAGCGGCGGGACACATGGGTCCCGCCCTACGGGATACCGTTGGCGAATTGTGTGTGTAGGGGCGCTGCTTGCTGCGCCCTTTTGGTTTTCTGGGGAGCACGGCAAGCAGCGCCCCTACGCAAACGAGGCGGTGATAGGTTCGCTAACGGTATCACACGCAGCGAGGGGGAAAACAGCGCGGCGTCAAGTCCCCTCTCCGCCAGCGCAGGCCAACCGGAGGTCGGGCAGGGGAGAGGGGATTTAGGGGCAATATGGTTTAGATAAGAACCTGTCACCGGTCTGGGACTGTAGGGCGGGACCCATGTGTCCCGCCGCTGATGGCGCTCTGACGGTTGCCGGAGGCACACGCGGGTGCCTCCCTACCGCCTGAACGAAACCGTATTGGATTTAGGAGTGAGGCTAACCCTCGGATGGGGAAAAGCGCTCGCCGCCGATAGTACGACCTACCGTTTGTTCAGCCATTTCATAGCCCGGTCCAGGTCCGTGAAAACCATCATGCGCAGCCCGAATTTGGCAAGCTCCTGGATGACGGGCATCAGGCTGCCTGCCGCGTCTATTTCTTCCGGGACCACGTTCGCCCAGTACTGCCAACCCCCCGCCATAGTGCGCGGGATCCAATCATCGAAGCCCCACGCCGTATCTTCCTGGGATAGCGGGCCATTTTTGCGATCATCCGACAGCCACTTGGTGAGACCGTGCGCTGCTAGCTCCTCGGTGCCCGTGTCCATCGCATCACGGAATGCTTGCCCGGTGAGCGGCTGGTGAAAGGTGTGGTAGATGATGCCTTTATCGACCAGGTGTACCATCTTTATGTACTCATTATCGATCAGGACTTTTTCTGACATGGTGTACTCCTTCTCAGACCGGCGATTTCCGATTGATTAAAAATGTGTGAATTTGATGTGCTGAATACACGCTTTATCAATTATACTCGATTCGATGGCATTATGCCAGACGCATTTGGCAGTTTGCCCCGGCTGTTATATAAAGAGCAGTAAGGTTCGCTTACTCCCCTTCAAAAAGGTGCTGCCATGAGTTTCCATGATGCAGTGGTCAATCTCGGACACGGACTCGCGCTCAGTATTGCTACCGGCCTGATCCTGGTGATGCTGATCCAGCCGCGCCGCGCCGCCCTGAATATCTGGTTCTCGTTATTCCTGGGGGCGCTGGCGCTGTGGGGCTATTTTGCCATCGCGCGCATCAACCCCAACAAGATTCTGTTTGACGAAACCGTCGATTTTTACCTGATCCTGACCGGGGTTGTGCTGGCTCCGCTGATGTTTTATTTCTTCGTGCTGGTGCTGGAACGCCCACAAAATTATTTCGAGCCGGTCTTGATGCCGGTCGCCGCGCTGCTGGTGCCGGGACTGCTGGTCCTGGCATGGAGCGGCAACCTGATCGACTACACCGAATCGGGCGGCGACTCGATGGACCTCGATATCCCGGTCCAGGGCTACATCCTGATCGCGGCACTGCTGGTCTACTGGCTGCGGTCCTGGTGGCTGCTGCGCCAGCGCGAACGGGAACGCCCGCTGCGCGCCGCGCCGGTCCTGGGTTTGCTGGGCACCGCGACGGTATGGATCCCGGTTTTGTTGGAACTGCCGCTCGGTATCCTGCTGTCCGTTGGTGGGGCGCTGCTGGCCGGGCATACGCTGCTGCGCTGGCAGTTGTTCACCCCATTGGCCGAAGCGGACGTCCAGTTAGAGGACGCCCGCGCCGAACTCCGCCAGGCGATCCGCGATATCAGCGCCGAAAAGCAGCGTACTGACCATTTGCGTGAAGAATTGGCCGACTCCAGCCGCTATAAGGGCGAATTCCTGACCAACATGGGCCACCAACTGCGCACGCCGTTGAATTCGATTGTCGGTTACAGCGAACTGCTGCTCAACGGCATCTACGGCGACCTGAACGAGAAGCAAACCGACCGCCTGGAAAAAATTCACCGCAACAGTCTCAGCCTGTTGACGCTGATCAACGAGATTATGGAACTCAACAAGCTGGAAGGCGGGCGGCTGGCGCTGGACCTCAACGACGTGCGGGTCGGGCTGCTGGCCGAGTCGCTGGTGGACGCCGTGCAGCCCCAGGCCAGGGAGCGCACGCTGGATTTGCAGGTGGACCTGAGTAAACCGCTGCGTATGATCCGCGCCGACGAATTACGCATCCGGCAGGCGCTGCTGAATCTGCTCGATAACGCCGTCAAGTTCACGAATGAAGGTTACATCAAACTGCGCGCGTCCAACGTCACGGTGCAGAATGGCCGCAGCAGCGATTTTCCGCTGCCCGTGATCGGCTGGTTGGAGGACCGGCACTGGCTGGTGCTCGGCGTGGAGGACAGCGGGATCGGCATCCCGCCGGAGGAACAGGCCGCCATTTTCGAGGAATTCCGGCAGGCGGCCAACGCGGTCGGCTACGGAGGGGCCGGGATGGGACTCGCCATCACGAAAAAACTGGTCGAACTGCACACCGGGCGCATCTGGGTCAGCAGCCAGCCGGGGAAGGGCAGTACGTTTTACGTGGCGCTGCCCGCGCTGGACTCGTTCGACCTCTCCGAAGAAACGACCGAGTACAATACCCAACTGCTGAACGTCGAGGCGATTTTGCTGCTGATCGAGAGTCAGGACGCCGCCGCCGAACGGGTCCAAACGGCGTTGGGCGGCAAATATTTCCTGGTGCGCGCCCTGGATGGCCCCAGCGGAGTCGCGCGTGCGCATGAGATCAAGCCCGCCGCGATCCTGGTGGATATCACCATGCCGGGATTGGCCGGGTGGGACGCGATCCAGCGCTTGAAACAGGACCCCGATACCGCCGATATCCCGATCATCGTGATGGGCCTGCACGCGGACGCGCCGTGTGGTTTTGCGTTGGGCGCGAGCGCGTACCTGTCCGCGCCGGTCCAGCACGACGAGTTTTTGGCAGCGCTGGCCCACATCCAGCGCGGGGACCTGGACCAGCCGGTGCTGGTGGTGGATGACGACGCCCAGGACCGCGCAATCATCCGGCAGTTCCTTGATAGTGAAAGCATCCCGGCCCAGTTCTGCAAGGATGGGCGCGCCGCGCTGGACTGGTTGGGCCAGCCGGATCACCAGCCGGGTTTGGTAGTGGTGGACTTCAATATGCCGGGCGGATTTGAAGTGCTGCGCGCGCTGCGGGCCGAGGATCGCTTGCAGGGCGTCCCGGTCTTGCTGACCTGCAACGAGGATTTGAGCGACAAACAGATCGCCGCCATCGGCCAGCAGATCGCGCGCGTGATCGTGGAACACGGCGCGGCGTCGGATGATCTGGCGGGGTGTATCGGGCGGGTGTTGGGGGCGAGTTAGTCCCTCCCCCTGGCCCCCTCCCCACGTCGTGGAGAGGGGGAAATACGGCTCGAACGCGCGCCGTTAAGCCCCCTTTCTCCATCTCGGATGGGGAAAGGGGGTTTGGGGGATAGGAGTAAATTGGCTCGGCAGCGGTTTCCCCCTCTCCATAGCGCCGACCTCCGGTCGGCAGCGTTATGGAGAGGGGGCCAGGGGGTGAGGCTAATCTCCCCGCGCCGCGTCGAAGGCCAGTTCCCCGAAGGTCGGATAACCCGCGTAGACCGGGCGCAGGTCGGCCAGAGTCAGATCGTGCGCCAGGGCCACCGCCACCGGCGCGATCACGTCCGCCGCGTGCGCGCCGACCGCCGCCCCACCTAAAATGGCCTCGCTGTCAGGATCAACCAGCAGTTTCAGGAATCCCCCCGGCTCGCCTTCCAGATGCGCTTTGAGGTTGTCGCCGTAGTCGCGCCGGATCACGCGCACGGGCCGCGATTGGGCGGCGGCGTCGGCCTCGGTCAGCCCGACCTGCGCGATCTGCGGCGCGGTGTAGACGGCTTCGACCACCGTGTCGGCCCGGTACGCCTTGACCGCTGCGCCCAGCGCGTGCCGCGCCGCGATATAGCCCTGCGCGATGCCCTTATTGGCGGTCATGGGTGGGCCGGTGATATCGCCCGCCGCGTAAATGCCCGCCGCCGCCGTCTGCCCGAAGGCGTCCACCGCCAGCCCGCCGGACCCGTCCAGTCCAACCGCTTCCAGGTTCAGCCCGTCGGTCGAGGGATGGCGGCCAATGGCGAGGAAGGCCATCGCCGTTTCGAGCGTGCGCCCGTCGGCCAGCGTGATCGTGACCGCTTCGCCGGTATTTTCCGCTGCACTGACCGGACTGTTGGTGTGGATCGTCACGCCCTGCGCCGCCAGGATTCCGGCCAATTTGCCCTTGATATCGGCATCACTGCGCGGCAGAATCTCCGGCAGGTCGGTGATCCACTCGACGCGCGCTCCCAGGCGGCAAAACAGGTAGGCGAACTCCGCGCCGGTCGCGCCCGCGCCGATCACGGCCATTGATTTCGGTAACTGGGTGAATTTGCCCATCAAGCGCGGCGCGATGATGCGCTGGCCGTCCGGCTTGACCTGCGGCAGAAAGATCGGGCCGGAGCCGGTCGCGATAATCACAACGTCGGCGGGCAGGGTGTGTTCGTCCAGATCGGTCTGGACCAGGATGTGCCGGGGGTCCACAAACGAGGCCGCGCCCACCCGGATCGTGACGCCTACCGCTTCCAACTGTTCGTAATACCGGCGGCCCATGCGTTTGCTGAGCACCGCGATATGGGCCGTCAGCGCGCGGTAATCGACCAGTTCCGGGCTGGTGGGCAGGCCGAAACCCACGTCTTCGTGCCGCCAGCTCAGCCGGTCCGCCGCCGAGAGCCATACTTTGCTGGGCAGCAGGCTGTGCCAGTTGGCCCGCCCGCCGACGTACTCGCGCTCGATCAGGGTGACGTCCGCGCCAAGCCGGGCCGCTTCCAGCGCGGCAGTGATGCCTGCCGGTCCCGCGCCAATAATCACTAAGTTGGTCATGGCTGCAAAAACTCCTCTACAGGTGTATTGATAGGCGTGTCAATGTAATCTTCTACGATATCGCGCCCTGCGAGGAATCTACCTACCAATTTTTAGGGGGTGAGGAGGGCGGTTCGTGCTGCTGCTACCCCTCGTTATTGTCCTGCAACGCCTTGTAGTACCGCACCAGCGGCA
>JAFGTJ010000462.1 GCA_016934195.1 Anaerolineae bacterium
CTAGCACAAAACGGTGTGGTCTGCGCTAAAACAAGCTGAGCTGCTTGGGCGGCGGCGGCTCATCCTCTATGCCGCCTTTTTCGATCTCTTTAATCAGGTCGAGCATCCGTTTGATATCCTGCTCCATCACCGGGCGCAGGTTGGGATTGCGGAGCACGGCTGCCGGGTGGAACAGGGGGTAGTAGATGCGCCCGTCGGCACGGCGCGGTTGGCCGTGAATCTTGGAGATGCGCGCATTTTTGTCGAAAAACAGCGCCATGCTAAAACGGCCCAGCGTGGCAACCAGCTTGGGTCTGATGATATCGATCTGCCGCTGCAAATAGGCGGGCACACAGGTGTCGATCTCGGCGGGCAGTGGATCGCGGTTGCCAGGGGGACGGCACTTGACCACGTTGGTAATGAACACGTCGGTTCGTGACAGCCCAATCAGGCTGAGCAGTTCGCCCAGGTATTTGCCGGACGCGCCCACGAACGGGAGACCCTGCTGATCTTCGTGATATCCCGGCGCTTCACCAATGAACATGATGTCCGCATCAACGCGCCCGACGCCGGGAACAGCATTGGTCCGTGCGCTGTAAAGTGGGCATTGTTCGCATTGGCGGATTTCGTTCGCAATGGCTTCTAATGCGGCGCGGCGTTCTTCCAAATTTGTCTCACCGGTCACGCTGAACCCTCCTGTTTTAGCCACACTGTTTTCAATTACTCCGAAAATTTATCAATATACGGCACACGCTCGCGCAGCGCGGCCAACCGTTGCTTGAGACGTTCGTGATAGCCGCTGTCCAATGGGCGCGCTTCCATCAGCAGCGCGTCTTCGCCGTTATCCCGGTAATATCCTTTGCGCCGCCCGTTGACTTGATATTCGTATTTGTGATACAGGTTTTGCGCCAGGGTGTTGCTTTCGCGCACTTCCAGCACGGAATATTCGCCGCCCCGGTGAATTGACCGCTGCAACATGCCCGCCAGCAGCAGTTCGCCCAGTCCTTTACCGCGAAAGTTTGGGTGGACGGCGATGGTGCTGATGTGCGCTTCGCCTGCAATCAGCCAGCATCCCCCGTAACCGGCCAACTGCCCATTTACCTGAATGCCGCGCAATCTTTGCCACATCGCGCGCAGCCCATCGGGGGAAGTATCGGTGTTTTCTCTGGCTTCCACCACGACCAGTTGGGACGTGTTGCGGTTTGCCAGCTCAAACTGGTACGTTTTGGCCGACCAGGGCGTCGGAAAGGAATCCCGGTCGATCTGGACAACCTGGGGGATATCTTCCAGGCGCATCGGTCGCATGACGTACATCATGGATGGGGAACTCCTGGTTGGTGCAGGTAGCTTGGCGTCACGCTGAACGGATCGTCTACTGCCCCGGCCCGGACGCGCATCCAGGCGATATCGGCCAGGAATCCGGCGCGGCGTAGGGTGTGGGCGGACGGAATCACGCGGATCGGGAGCACTGTTGATGCCAGTAGCTTTACGGCCTCGTCGTTGATTTCTCCGGCCAGCAGGGTGTCTGTTTCCACTGTGTCGAGCAGTTTGGCCCAGGTGATGATCGCTGCCGGTTCTGCCGGAGTCCAGGTATCATCCTGTCGCTGGTAACGTTGTACGCAAATGCGCCCGCGTCCGGCTTGCAGTACGGCCAGCAGTGAGTTGTCCGATACCGGGACTGCCGCCGCCACGATATCCAGCGTAGGCACGGCGACCAGGGCAAGGTTTTGGGCCAGCGCCAATCCTTTCGCCACGCCTAGCCCGATCCGCAACCCGGTAAACGATCCCGGCCCGATGGCGACCGCGACCGCCGACAGGTCGGCAGGCGTAACTTTGACCTGGATCAACGCCCGGTGGATCGTGGGCGTGAGTTCGATGGTGTGGTTATTGGTGGTATGCCAGGTGGCTTCATAATGGACCCGCTGTCCGTCGTGCAGCGCAATGCTCATCCAGCGGGTCGCCGTGTCGATTGCCAGTAACAATAAAAGCTCCTTGTTTTACGGTAAATCGGGCAGCTTGGCGCGCAGCGCGTCGAGCAGTTCCCGGTAGCGTTCCCCGGCGGCTGTCACGGTGATCTGGCGCTGTGTTTCGCCCGCGATGTCAAACGCGATCCATAAACGGTGATCGGGCAGGGTCGTTTCGATGTGTTCCGGCCACTCGATCACCACAACTCCGTCGCCATGCAGCAGATCGTCCAGGCCAATCCCCCACGCATCTTCCTCGCTGTGCAGCCGGTAACAGTCCACATGATACAGCGTTTGGTTGTCTTCGGCGCGGCGGTGTTCGTGAACCAGGGTAAAGGTGGGACTGGTCACGCGCTCCAATGCGCGCCACCCGGCAGCGATTCCCCTGGTAAACGCCGTTTTTCCCGCGCCCAGGTTGCCCGACAGACAGATCACGTCACCCGCAGCCAGCAGGCCGCCTAACAGCGTCCCAACCTGGACGGTGTGCTCAACATTCTGGCTGGTGAAACGGATGGGTTCCGGTTGTGACACGATCTCGCTCCTGCTTCGACGGTCTACATTATACAGCGAGCGGGATGTGACACAATAGCGGGCCATAGTATCGCGGGCCATATTAACGGTGCGTTGAGCAATTCGCCACGCTTTTTGAAGTGTGCTATCATTCCGAAACGGTCTAGATAACTCTGATAGTAGGATGTAATCGTATGCGAGTCCTCGTGATTTCCGATATTCATGCCAACCTGTCCGCCTTCGAGACGGTCTTAAAAGATGCCGAAGGACAGTGGGATTATGTCTGGTGTCTGGGCGATGTAGTAGGTTATGGTCCCGACCCGAACGAATGCTGTGATCTGCTGCGCAGTCTGCCGCACCTGTGCCTGGCCGGAAATCATGACTGGGCGGCATTGGCCCGGTTGGATATTCGCACGTTTAACACCGACGCCCGCCGCGCCGTAACCTGGACGCGCGAAACTTTGACCGCCGATAATTTAGCGTATCTCGCGGCGCTGCCTACGACGTTTGTGTTGGGCGATTATACGCTGGCGCATGGCAGCCCGCGCGAGCCGGTCTGGGAATACATCCTCGATCCGCTGATTGCCGCACTCAATTTTCCGCATTTTGAGACGCCGTATTGTTTTGTCGGCCACACCCACACTCCGATCATGTTTAAGCTCACCGATGACCGGGGCGATACCGACTCGATTCAGCCGGTGTACCGCGAACCGAAACACCTCAACGGCCACCGTTTGATCATCAATCCGGGCAGCGTGGGCCAACCCCGCGACTCCAACAAAGACGCTTCCTACGGCATTCTGCACGTACAGGAAGCGGTCTTTGAATATCGCCGGATTGCGTATTCCATCAAGGCGACTCAGCAGAAAATGCGCAAACACAACATGCCAGAACGCCTGATTACCCGCCTGGAGCATGGGTGGTAAGCGTGGATATTTATTTTTGGTGGCTTTCTTCGGGAAGATATCCGTAGAGCCACCAGAATTGATCTTGCGGATACACGTCTGCTAACCGGTCATCCGAATAGATGAACCGCCCCTGCCGGAAAACGCGCTGGAGTTTTTGGTCCAGTTCCTTCAATTGCGCCTCAAATTCCTCTGACCAGAGATCATATTTCTGGGCTTCGGTCCGCAGATGCTCGATTATGCTGCGGCGCTCGGCTTGATTCGGATAATCAGCGGTGCGCGCTGCTGCGTCGTCGCCATAGTCCTTGAGGAAGCGTTCAAAGACATTCAGGCGCACGTTGATCTCGTGCTGTATCTTATTTTCGTAATGGACGGTCCACGCTGAACGTTCCGCCTCGAAGTTGATCTGCGCGTCTTGAACCTGGGTTGCTTGCTCGGCACTCAATGCCTGTTCAAGCCGTCGCAGCCGGTATAACCGCATCAGCAGCCCGCCTAATGTGAGCCTGGGTAGATCACCCGCCAGGTGGCCGTACATCTCATCTTCGTACAAATAGGGCGTCAGGTTCGACGCCATAGCCGCCAGCGTGCGCACATCGCGGTCGAGATCAAAAGCCAGCATAGGGGGATGTGCATTCATGATCTTATATCTTATTTCGTGTAACGCTTGATCTGGGTGTAGTTGGGGTTGCCCTGAATCTCCTGGATGCGTTTGTCCGCGTCTTTGACGTACCACTCGACGAACATGGTATTTCCCGCGTTGACATAGGAAATGGTGGGCGGAAATCCCAACAGTTCTTTGACGCCGATGATCAGTTTCTGCACCACGTCATCGGGCTGGATCGTCATAATCAGGTAGTCATTGGGTATCCATTCCAGCGTGACGGGAAGATGGTGCCACGCACCTTCCATGCGGAACGGTGGTTCGGCGTTGGTGCAGTCCAGGTGAATAGCGTTGATCCGGTTGCCCCAAAAAGAATGATTAACGCGCTCGGCGATCAAATACGCCTGATGTTCAGGTTCCCGGTAGAACCAGGTGCTTGCATTGGTTGCCATAAAATGTAGTGTCCTCCTGCCGCTGTAAGCGTCTGCCGTTAATATAACACCAAAAACGAGACTTTGCCCGGAATGTATTTGCCGGTACTGTATCGAATTCGGTTGAAAAACGGCCTCACCCCCTATAATCCCGCGTGCGCGGAGCGCACACCTCCATCCGAGACGCATTTCCTCGCTTGGCGCTCGGAAAAGCTATGGAGAGGGGGACTTGTTGGTCTGGCATACCTCCCCTCTCCATTCAAAATGGAGAGGGGCTGGGGGTGAGGCCGTTTTTGGATGTCCCTACCCGTATTCTAATTTCA
>JAFGTJ010000463.1 GCA_016934195.1 Anaerolineae bacterium
AGCGTATTTGTAACGTGGCTGGCCGAAGTGTGCATCGGGATCGCGCTGCTGACCGTGCTCACGCCGCCGGAGAACGCGGCCTATTCCGCGATTGGCATTTTCGCGCTGCTGACGCTCGGCCCGACCGCCGGACTGCTGGCGATGCTGCCGTTAGGCCGGGCGCTGATCGTAATCGCGCTGCTGGTGGCGCTGCGCGAGTTGGTGGCGCGCGGATTGTGGGCCTGGACGGTGCGCGCCGCGCGGGAATGAGCCACCAGCTTTCAGCGCTCAGCTAGTTGACGGTCCTTTTTTGTGAACAGCCGGGGGCTTCAGTCTCCGGCGAATCCTGCTGCCCAAAGCCAGAATCCGGTTCGAATATTCCTACTTTTGTTATTTTCGCTTGTATCCACCCTCAACTACCCCTACAATCGGATCATATTTTGGCATCATACCATCGCTGGTACAGGAATCATAGGTGCATGGCCGCTATACTCATCATTGAGGACGACGAAAAATTCCGGGAACTGTTGCAACTGATGCTGGGACGTCTGGGTTACACGGTTCACTGCGCGGTGAACGGGGTAGACGCGCTGTACCAGGCGTCTCATTACAAACCGGACCTCATCATTCTCGACCTCATGATGCCCTGGGCATCGGGGGACGCGGTGTTGGGGTTTATCCGCAGCACCGACGAACTCAAGCACACGCCGGTCCTGGTTGTCTCGGCCCATCCCAACGGTGCGCAGATCGCCCGCCAGTTGGAAGCCGACGGATTCCTCGCCAAGCCGGTTGATTTCCGCGTCTTCCGCGAATGCGTCCAGCAGTTGGTGCCAATTTAATTTCCCCTGCGCGCTCACCCCCACGCCCATACGCCCTGCCCACAGTCTGCACATGCTTTTTGATCCCCTACTATTTCGGGTTTGGGTGGTATGGTATGCGTGCTATGCTGATTTTACGGGTGTAAGTAGATGGGGAAAAGATGATGAACACCAAATCACATCGTTGGGTAGCCTCAGCCATTTGTCTTTCGTTCATGTTAGTGATGACTCTCCCTATCGGGCAAATCTCTCTCGCTCAAGGACAGTCAACCGAAGTCGCCTTCGATTGCACCGATCCGTTACACCAGTATGAAATACCCGGTGAGCTTCGTTTCCTGGCGGTTGGCGCTTCCACATTGAGCGGGCCGGAGTGGAGCAGTGGCGTTTCAAACACGTTTTGTCTCGATACCGGCGCACGCAGCCTGAGCTGCGGTACGGATGAGATTCCGTCGTTACTCGTGGTTCAACGGCAAGCGGGCCAAACTGAGGGGGCCATTGTGGTGAATGGGGCCGCGATCCGTTTCACGTCAACCATCGGCCTCATGATCGACTCGAACCAGATGTACTTGTTGGTGCTGAACGGCACGGCCCAGGCCGACGATTTGAGTGTACCAACGGGGTATGTGGTCCAGCGAGCATTGAACCAGGATCAGTGCAGCCCGCTTGGTCCCTGGATGGGCAGCCGCCCGTTTCCGGCGGAATTGGTGCGGCTGATAGAAGAGGCTGAGGCGTTTATCGGGACGTATCCGGGTATCAGTCCCTTGCCTGAGTCGTCACCCGCGCCAATGTCCATGCCGACGCCAACGGTTGCGCCAACGTTTACGCCTGCGCCGACCACCTGCTTCAAACGGACGGATTGGCCCATTTACTACGTCAAAGCGGGTGACACACTGTATAACATTGCGCTGCAAACCAGCAGCACGGTTGATATGCTCAAAACGGCCAACTGCCTGACAAGCGATATCATTCGGATCGGTCAGCCGCTCTACGTGCCGTATTTGCCGCAGCCGACACCGACTCCCATGCCGACCCTGACACCTATCCCGACCGATGATCCGGTTACTGATCCCGTGTGCGGGCCGCCTGGAACCCGGTACCAACATGGCCGCTGCGTAACGGCAACGCCTGCCTTCTAGAACCGGGCTAGAACCGGGCGCTGTAGCACGGATTTGAAGTATAAAATACCTGCGTTCACTCAGACGCAGGTATTTATTTCCGCCCTGAGCTTGAGAGGATTCCCTTGTCCGACATTTTGATCACATCAAAAAGAAAATCGCGTGCTCGTTGGAGTGCTTGATTCGTTTGGTCTTCTAATTCAGCTTGATAGTTGTCGCCCGTCGCCCGCAGTAGATTCCCTAAGGTAGCAGATAGATAGCCTTCTTCTTGACCGTCCAAAGACTGAATATCGGCTTGTGACGCTTCAATAAAATGGTCGAAATTGTCTGCGACAATAGTATCCAGTTCTGCAAAAACATCGATAAACAACCTATCACTGGCGGGAAAATGCGATAGCAGCTCAATATATGCGATCTCAATTTCCTCCTGGAGTATTTTGGCTTCTATCGAGATTCGGTGGTTATTCAAGGCTTTCCAGAGAAAATCGCGCGTTTTGTATACGCCTGTCGCCTCATCCTGGAATAACATTTCACTCGCCTCAACAAAATCGGGTTGAACCTCTAAATAAAGGGACAATCGGAGGTCCTGCCAACGTTCCAGTTTTGCCAGCGTGTTGACCGCCGCACTTCTGACCTCATCGGCCTGTTCTTTTTCCCGCGATGCGATATTGTTCTTATTCGACTGGTAGAACGTATAAACCGAAATAATAATGGTAATCAGCGTCAGAATGTGGGCGACATTAAATGATAGATCGACTTTGAACCGGGATTGTGAAGTGGTCATCGTACCCTCGTATCGAATAAAATTGAGGTTTTTCGTCATTATACAATACGTTGGAGAATGTTGTTCCGTACCCTGACACCCCGCTCCCAGATTTCCCCCAACTGAACGCCCGCGCTTTTCCTGGCCGCTGATTCGTATTATGGTTAGAGTGTGTATGTCAACTAACCACAAGCGAGGAACAGTTATGCGCGAATGGCACCTGACAGCAGCCGACCCGATAGCGCCGCGTCTCTCAGCGGACGCGCGCGGCGGGCGCACCACCTATACCGATGACCAGACCTGGCGGTTGCAGCTCGGCCAGCCGACCGAAGCCGCGCTCAGCCTGGAAACCCGTTACGGCGGGCGGCTCGGACTGGCGCGGCTGGTCCCGATCTGGATCGTGGACCGGCGGCAGATTTTCGAGGCGCAGGGCTACCACAGCCCGCCTGTCCTGACCGCGTTCGCGCCGGATTTCGTGCGGCTGGAAGCCCGCTTAACCTATGCCCTGGGCGTGACGTTCGAGGTATGGGTGATGGAATCGCAGGCGGTCGGCGGGCGCATCACGATCACGAACAGCGGCGACCAGACTCACGCGCTGCGGCTGGACCTCACCGCGCAGGCCATGCGCGAGCAGGACATACTGGACATGCTGTTCCTCACGCTGGACAACGAACAGGTCGCGCTGCAAATGGGGCGCTTGAAGGGACTCCAGCCGGTGCTGATGATGGACGGCGCGCGCGACGTGGCGACTCAGGCCCGTCTCAGCCGCCCGCTGACGCTCGAACCGGGCCAGCAGACCGTTACCCGGTGGGTCCTGGGCAGTCTTGCTAACCGGGACGCCAGCCTGGGACTCGCCTACAAGTGGCTGGCCGAACCGGATTGGGATGTCCATTTCGCGGCAATCAGGCAGCGGGCCGACGCCATGCCGCAGATCGAAACGGGTCATGCCGACTGGGATACCGCGCTCGCGTGGAGCCAGCAGTTAACACTGCGGAGCTTTCTCGCGGCAACCGGCCACCTGCCGCACCCGTCGTTTGTGAATGCGCGCAAAGTGGCGCAGGGATTCCCGCTGTCCGGCCAGCACAGCGCCGGATTCGGCTCGGCATGGGGCGGGCAGACGGTCCCCGAAGCGCTGCTGATCGCGGGGACGGTCGCCCAGGCCGATCCCAAACTGGCGCAAGGGTTGGTGCGCAATTTCCTGGCCGTGCAGCGCGACGACGGCTGGATCGACGCCAAACCAGGACTCGGCGGTCAGCGCGCGGGTATGATCGCGCCGCCGCTGCTGGCGACACTGGCCTACACGGTGGGCCAGATCACCGGGGATAAAGCGTTTCTGGCGGAATGCCTGCCCGGTTTGCTGGTCTTCTTTGAACGCTGGTTCAAGCCGGATATGGACCACAACCAGGACGGCCTGCCGGAATGGAGCGATTCCGGCCAGGGCGCGTTTGCCGATAGTCCCACCTTTGCGCAGCATCGCCGCTGGGCGCAGGGTGTCGATATCACCACCGTGCAAGCGCCCGACCTCGCCGCCTACCTGGTCCGTGAGGCGGACATGCTGATCCAGATCGCGGAAAAGGTGGGCCGCGATGACGTGATTCAGGCCATCAGACCGCGCCGCGAGTCGCTGGCCGCCGCGCTCAACGATATGTGGGATGCGGATAAGGGCATTTTCCACTACCGCGACCGCGATACCCACGCCTGCCCGACCGGGGAACAGGTTTTCGATCTGAAGGGCGACCAGCCGTTGAGCGAGCGCACCGATCTCCCCCAACCGAGCCGCCTGGTGCTGCGTGTCAGCGGCGGGACGAGCCGCAAGCCGCGCAGTATGAGCTGCACCATCGAAGGCGTGGACGGCGGCGGCAAGCGCACCCACGAAACCATCGACGGCGACACCTTTACGTGGTATCGCGGGTTGGGCAGCGCCACGACGGAGACAGTCTGGCAGGCGATCACGTTTTTGAAGTTCGACGGATTGAGCCGCGTCTTTAAGATCGAGGGCCACACCATCGACCTGACGCGCCACGATATGGGACTGCTGATGCCGCTGTGTGCGCTGCCGGAGTCCGGCGCGCTGAGCGACGACCAGATCACGCGCACGGTCGAACGGCTGACCGATCCCGATCAGTATTGGGCCGAGTATGGGGTGCGCGCCTGTCCCAAGACCGATCCCGCCTACGATCCACAGCACCGCGACGGCTGCGGCGGCATGTGGCCGGACTGGAACGCGCGTTTCGGGGAAGCGCTGGTGGGATGGGGCTACCGCGCCGAATCCGCCGACCTGTTCCGGCGCGTGCTGAATGCGCAGATCGCCAGTCTGAAGGCCGAACACGCTTTCCACGCTTTTTACAATCCCGAAACGGGCGAGGGGTTGGGCGATACGGACGTGCTGGAAGGGGCGGTATCGCTGGGCTGGTTCGGGCGGCTGTTCGGGGCCTTTGTGCGCGATGCCGGTACAGTCGTTATGACCGGCCCGTTCGCCTTCGCGGACGAGTCCATAACCTGGACGCAGCACGGCGTCACGGTGAGCCGCCGCGCGGACCAGACCGCGATCACGTTCCCGACCGGGCACACCGTCCGGCTGGACCCGGACGCCGCCCCGCAGATCGTGCGCGATCCGAAGGCGAAAAAGCGGTAGCCTCACCCCTAAATCCCCGCTCCCCTGCGCTGCGCTGGCGGAGCGGGGACTTGACGCCGTGCCGTTTTCCCCCTCTCCATAGCGCCGACCGGAGGTCGGCAGCGTTATGGAGAGGGGGCAGGGGGTGAGGCTAATTACCGGTTAGCCACTTAACCACGCCCGCGCCAAAAGAGCCAACACTTTACATTCCTTTAACGCTGCGCCAGGATAGACCACGACGATCCTGTCCCGCCGCCTGTACACCTGCAACTTCCCCTTGACAAACATCGTAGAAGACATATAGTTGGGTTAAGGGGATTAAATCCGCTTAATCCTTCGCGTGGGGAACATCTTATCTGTCCAATGAGTCAGGTGAACGCTATATGATCACCATGATCACCCATAAATACCAGTTCGGGGTTCAATTTGCGTGTCTGGCCGGTGCGCTGATTGCCATTGCTGCTTTGGCCGGTAAATTTCCCTCCACCGAACTGATCGCCGGGGTGTTTGTCCTGGTATTCGTATTTACTGCCAATGGTCGCAAATTCCTGATCGAATTCGCCCCGTTCCTGATGCTGCTGGTGGCGTACAAGTGGGCGCGCAATTTTGCCGATGACCTGACGGTCCACCAGGTCAACGTCGAGAACCTGATCGAATGGGAGAGGAACCTGTTCGGCGGCGCTATGCCCGGCCACACCCTGCAAACGCACCTGTGGAACCGGCCCTTTACGCCCGTGCTGGACCTGATCACCAACACGCTGTACCTGTCACATTTCATATCGCCGCTGGTGATGGCGGTGCTGTTGTGGCGGCGGGGGCGTGCCCAGTATTGGGCCTTTGCGATAGGGCTGATCACGGTATCGTATGCCGCGTTTGGCACGTATATCCTGTTTCCGGCAGCGCCGCCCTGGTGGGCCACCCACTTCGGCTACCTGCCCGATCAGCCGGTCGTGCTGGATCACTTCGTGGTGGGCAGTAAGGCGCTGATCGACGGCGCGAACCCGGTCGCCGCCATGCCGTCGCTGCACACCGCTTACCCGACCTTTATCGCGCTGGTAGCGCTGGCGACCTGGGGCCGACGGGCGATCCCGGTGATCCTGCTGCCGGTGAGCGTGGCGTTTTCCACCTTTTACCTCGGCCACCATTACGTGATCGACGCGCTGATGGGGGCGTTCTATTCGCTGGTGGTTTTCCTGACGGTCTTTCCCTGGGCCAAACGGTTTACCGAATCGCGGTCAGCGTTGGCGGGCCGACCCCGGCTCGGCGGACAGCCGCAGCACAACGCATAGCGGCGCGTATTATTTCACCCTATCCCTTTACGCATAACAGGAGCACAGCCGTATGGCAGCAATCACCCCCCCCGTTGTCACCCAGATCGGGATCGTGGTGCGCGATATTGAGCGCACCGTCGCGGCCTACAGCCGTATTTTTGGCGTAGACGCGCCGCCGGTTTTGGTTACGGACGAGTACGACAAAGCCCATACTATCTTCAACGGCCAGCCGACCGAAGCGCGCGCCAAACTCGCCTTTTTCCAGATGGGACAGGTCAGCATCGAGCTGATCGAACCCATCGGCGGGCCGAGCACCTGGCGGCAGTTTTTGGAGGAACGCGGCGAAGGTGTGCATCACATCGCGTTCCAGGTGCAGGATACCGACGGCGTGGTCCGCGCCCTGGACGCCGAGGGAATCCCGGTCGAGCAGCAGGGCGATTACACGGGCGGGCGCTACACCTACCTGAACAGCGCGTCCGCCGTCGGCACGATCCTGGAACTGCTGGAAAATACGGGGTAGACTCCCGGCCATCGTCCCTACCCAGTGACCGCAACATTTTCGAGACGGTACATAGCGGAGGTTGACTGATGGCGATTTTTTCCCCTACTCACGCCTCGTTTGAGGCAGAAGCACCGGACCGCAGCCGGATGCTGCGCATCATTGGCGGCGCGCTCCTGCTGCTCGGAATCACCACCGCGTTTATCGGCCCGCTGGAGATACAGGCGTTTTACCTGTTCATCGAAGGCGGGCAGTTTCATTATGAAGGATTCCGGTTCGGATCGTTCCTGTTTGCCTACATCACCGTGCAAACGGTCGGTTACTACGCGATGGCGGCGGTGTGTATCCCGCTCGGTTACGCTCACCTGACGTTGCAGCGGTGGGCCGGGGCGATGATGCTCACCCTGCTGTGGTTCTGGATGGTGGCGGGTTTTCCGCTGACCGTGATCCTCTACCTGATGTTACTCACCTCAAAAGCGACAACCTTAACCGACGTAGCGCTGACCCTGCCGCTCACGGTGATCGTGTACCCAGCGCTGCCCTGGCTGCTGATCCGGTTTTATCAGGGCCACGCGGTACAGCAGACCTTCGCCCGCTGGAACCCGGTCCCGATGTGGCTGGAACGAATTCCGCTGCGAGTGCGGGTCGTATGCGTGATTCTGCTGCTGTACATCGTGGCGCTGCACGGCCTGATCCTGGTCAACGGTGTGTTTCCCTGGTTCGGAGTCCTGCTGACCGGCACGACCGGCATCCTGGCGCTGGACGTGGCGATCCTGGTATTGGCGGCGCTGATCTGGGGATTGGCGCGCCAGCACGTCCTGGCATGGCGGGGCGCGCTGGCGTACTTTGGCCTGTTGACGCTCTCCACCCTGATCACGTTTGTGCAGCACACCTACCGCGAGACGTTGGCGGCGATGGCCCTGCCCGCGCGCGAGATGGAATGGTTCCAGGATATCCCGTTTCTGGACTGGTATCCCGCGCCGGTTGTCGTGGCTCCGCTGCTGGTGACGCTGGTGTGTGTGCTGGCGATCCGGCGGCATTTTTCGGAATCGTAGGATAGCCCCGCCCCCACGCGCTGGCGCGCGTCCCCGCTGCGCGGGGGCCGACCTCCGGTCGGCGGGGGCGGGACAAGTCCCCCTCGCTAACCCGGTTGGAGAGGGGGATTTAGGGGCAATACGGTTTAGTTAACGCGGTAGGGAGGCACCCGCGTGTGCCTCCGGGCAACCGTCAGAGCGCCATCAACGGCGGGACACATGGGTCCCGCCCTACAGTCCCAAACCGGTGACAGGTTCTTATCTAAACCGTATGGGATTTAGAGGGTGAGGTTACGCCTGCGGCTCCCAGCGGAACACGCGCACCGCCAGCCCTGCGCAGATCACCAGCCACGCCGCCAGGATCACGACGCTGCGCGTCATGCTGAAGTATGATCCCGCGTCGATCATGGTCTGGCGCAGCGCATCGCCCAGGTAGGTCAGCGGAATGACGTCCACGACCGGGCGCATCCAGTTTGGCATCATGTCCACCGGGAAGAAAATGCCCGACAGGAACATAAAAATGAAGTTCGGCAGCGAAATGATCCCCTGCACCGCTTCCTCGGTTTTTGCCAGCCCGGCCAGCACGTAGCCCAGGACGATAAACGTCATGGCTCCCAGGATCACCACGCCCAGGATCGCGGGCAGGTTGCCCATTTCGATATGCACGTCAAATATGATGTAGCCGACCGCCACGATCAGCACAAACTGGATCAGGGCGGTTGTCACGCGGAAGGCGACCTGCGAGGCCAGCAGCGTCGTTTTGCTGAGCGGCGTTGCGCCCATGCGCCGGAGCACCTGTTTTTCACGCAGGCTGACCAGCGGCGCGGCAGTCGCAAACAGGCCCAACTGCATCAGGCTCATGGCGATGACACCGGGCAGCAGGTAATCGATGCTGCGCAGGTCGTCGGCGCTGACTTCCTGGGATTGCACGGTCAGGGCGGGCGGGATGCCGGTCATCTGCTCGTTCATCCCGGCGACAACCTTATCCACCAGATTGATCACCACCTGCGAGGTGGTCTGGTCGGCGGGATCGTAGAAGATTTCCAATGGGGCCGGATTTGCCGGGTCCGCTGATTCGCCGGATTCACCGGATTCGGTCAACCGGCTGAAATACTGATCCAGCGCGGCCCCGGTGCCTGCCGGGATGACGATCACGGCGGCGCGGTCGCCGTCTTTCAGCGCGGCGAGTTCATCTTCGCGCGTGCCGGTCGTCACCTCGAAGGCCCCGATTTCCTCGAAACTCGCGGCTAATGGGGCGCTGGCTGCGCCGTCTTCGTTGACGACGCCCAGGTCAAACGAGATATCGCCCTCGTTGCTGAAGATCACCCCAAAAATGGCAATGAACATGATCGGAAACGCCAACGTCCAGAATAACGCGCTGAAATCGCGCCGGAATTCGCGCACGGTGGCGATGTACAGGTAAATGAATGATCGCATGGTATGGTTTTCCCCCTTTAGTCCCGTATCCGCCGCCCGGTCAGTTTCAGGAAGACGTCCTCTAACGTGGCGCTGCGCACCCGCAGATCGTCAAACTCGATCTGGCCGTTCCGGGCCGCCGCCAGCAAGCCCTCCATCGTGCGCGGCGTATCGAGCGAGTAGAGCGTCACGAGTCCGCCGTCGCGCTTGGCATTCTTGACCCCCGGCAGCTTTTCCAGCAGGTCAAGCGTGGAGCCGTTCTGGTCAGGACTGCGGTCCTCGAACTCGATGGCCGTTGTCTCGAAGTGCTGCTCGATCAGGTCATGCGGCGAATCCAGCGCGATGATCTTGCCCGCATCCATCACCGCCACGCGATCACAGAGCGCCTGCGCTTCCTCCATATAGTGGGTGGTCAGCATGACGGTTTTGCCGCGTTTTTGCAGATCGCTGACGATCTGCCATATCTGGCGGCGCGATTGGGGATCGAGGCCGGTGGTGGGTTCGTCCAGAAACACCAGGTCGGGATCATTGACCAGCGCCAATGCCAGCGAGAGCCGCTGCCGCTGCCCGCCGGAAAGGTCTTTGCTGCGCGTATTGCGCTTGTCTTCCAGGCTGACCAGCGCGATCAAC
>JAFGTJ010000085.1 GCA_016934195.1 Anaerolineae bacterium
ACCGACCGTGATCCACTCGAAATCCGGCAGATCACCGGAGTCCAGGTTCCATAACGCCAGTGTGCCGGGGGCCAGATGGCCGTACACCGTGCTGGTGAAACCGTCCGCCGCCAGCACGCGCGCCGTCAACCCGGTGTCGATCCGGTGATCGGGTGAACCGTAGCGCTTGAGAGCCAGCGTCCCGGTATGCGCGGCGTAGACGAACGACGGATCATCCCCCGGCAAGGTCGGCGCAAAATCGACCGCAAAACGGTTCTGCGGCGTGGAATGGTGGTAGCCCCAGGTGATCGCCCAATCCGCCGCGCAGTCAAACGGCAGGACCAAATCCAGCGGGGCCGGGATCGCGCCGGGATCGGGCAGGTTCGGATCGGCGGGAATGGTGGCGCGCAGGGCGCGGACGATATTCACCAATCCGGCGCTGTGGGTGGTTCCAAGCAGCAGCCAGCCGCCGGGATTGCCCAGATCATCCGGCAAGAAACGCGCCCGGTAGCGGTCCACGCGGGCGGCGCTGGTGAGCCGAATCGCTGTGTCAATGCCGGGGCCGGTCCGGGGATCGGTGTACAAAATGGTGCGTTCAACGGGCGGCGAAAGCGTGTAATCGTCCGCCGGAACCGGGGCCACCAGATCGGGGTGAAAATGCTCCAACGGACCGAGGTATAACACGGCATCCGGCAGCGCGGCCCACGCCGGGATCGCGTACACGCCGTTGGCATCGTAGACCACCAGCCAGCGCCCATCACCGGGAGAAACCGGCAGCGGATCGAGTGGTCCCGGCCAACCGGCCATCCGCGTTGATCCGTCCGGTAGAATAACGATCAGCGGCATGTCGAACGTGGTCAGCGGCGCTCCGTTTGCGTCCACCGCCGCCAGCGTGAACGGATTCGGGCCGGTGACGGTCAGGCGGACCGGGACGCGCACCGTCGCGTAGGCGATGTCCAACCAGAGTCCGGTTTCCGGCAGCGGAAAAATGCCTTGCGTGGTCGGCGTGATCAGAAGCGTATCGCGGACCGGCTGCGCCGCGCCTTTACTGGCTGTGGGCGCTGGGGCGGCGAACGCGATCCAGATGCACACGCCCATCACGCCTGCTTGAAAAAAGTTTCTGCTGATGAAAAATCGAATCATCCACGCCACGAAATTGTCATTTCCGAAATGGGCTATTACGATCAGGTGGAAATAAGCGCATGTCTTTTTGTAGGGGCGGTGCTTGCTCCGCCCGGTAGGGGCAATTCATGAATTACCCCTACAAAACCGTTGGTAAACTTATACCAATGCGTACTAATAATCCGGCGCGATGTTGTAGATCATATCCCCAGAGCTGCCCAAACCACTTTCAGCCAACCAACCACGCCGGTGATCATCCACGTTCACCAATTCTACCGGCCACCATAATAATTCAGGCATTCCGGGATTGCCATCCGTGCGAGCGCAGACCGGCTCGCCAGTCGTCACAAAACGTACTGTGTCTGACAGCCGGATGCCATAGGACACCGTAGGGGTATCACGCAAATGCACATTATTTAACACCACGCGACCGTTTTGGTTGGGACTCAGGCGTGTCGGTAGTGAATTCCGGCATTGGGTCGGGTAGCCGGTTGGCGGGCGCGAGGTTGGGGTAAGTGACGGGGACACAAACGGCGTGAACGTTAGTGATGGGCGCACAAACGGCGTGAATGTTAATGTTTGGCGCACAAGCGGAGTGACCGTTGGTGATGGGCGCATAAGCGGGGCAGCGGTTGGGTTCGCGCGCTCAGGCGTGGGGGTAGAATTGGCGGTCATTCTCTCAGGCACGACGGGCACATTCGTCGCCGCAAGGGTCGGGCGATGCGGTGGGCTGCCCGCCGCGTGGCTGGTCGGCTGATTTTGGCGCGGCGATGTATGCAAAAAATCGTGCCAGCCCGGAAATTCGCGCACGCGGCCCATTACTAACCCGGCCAGCACGAAAAAGCCCACCCACGCGATCACAAGTCCGGCGATGATGGCAGCCTTGAGTTTAAGACGAAGTGGTTCGTACACACCACCCCCACTTAGTTTGAACCGAGCACAGCTCCAATGACAGACAAAACGACAAAAATGATGATGGCCCAGGCGACCAGATTAATGATCACAACAGCGACCAGCACGATGATCACCGCCGCCAGCATGGCGACACTGATCGCGGCAGGCACCGCGTTAGCCGCCGCCAGCCAATGAACCGGCTCGCGCGCCGGAATCATCATCCCCAGTGAGATTGTCAACACCAGCAGCAGTAAAAACAGATTGCCCAGGTTGATCAGGAACAGATAAGGCAGCGCCTCATATCCTATTTTGAACAACTGGTTGGACAGATCGACGGTTGGCTCAAGCAGAAAAAAACCGCCCTGATGCAGCCGGGTTTGAAAAACATGATGCGGCATCCACACCAGGACCAACAGCAGCGCTACCTCGGTGATCAACGACAGCCAGACACTCCGGCGCAGGGCGTCTTGCAGGAGTTTCGGCAGCCGTTCATATACCGGTGCCCGGTGGATCAGTTGGGCCAGGGAAATATATTCCATGTCCATTGGGACGGCCTTATTTGGCGGCTTTGGGCCAATACCAATGGGTCAGGTAATACCACAGCGCCAATGGACGCCCTTGCGCATAACGGGCCTTATCAATGTGAAGACCGAACAGCACCGGATCATAGGACGCGGCGGCAAAAGTCCCGGTCGCTACGCCGAGCGGCATCAGGCCAACTGCCAGCAGCGACGCCGTGATAAACTGTCCCACCCCCCACCAGAGCGACTCGGTCAGGTCGCCCAACGCATTGGCGCGGCGTGTAAACCCTGGTGGCGGCGGCGGCATCACGAGGTCCAGCGGCACATTTTCCCCGCTGCGAACAATTCCCGGCGCGATTTCGTGCGCGACGTAAATAGCATCAAAATCGATCCCCGCCTGGGTAACGCGCATCAAATCGCGCTTGACTGCTTTGGGCATAGGCAGGCGGTTATTGAACGCCTTGAACAACGTATCTTCAGTCACGTTCATGAGCGCCCAATCGGAGTTTGCGCCGGGATACACCCGCGTGCCGCTAAATGCAGGCGCATACCCCAGGAATCGCAGCGGCAGCCGCCGCCGCTGCGCGCGCTCAAGGGTATGATTGTGTAGCGGGACCATCCCGGTTGAAATGGGAACGGGTAAATTCTGTGTGGCGGGCTGAATAGCCAGCGTTTCTAACAAAACCGGCCACCGCCCAACCTGGGGAACATCGGCAACCGGCGCTTCCAATACCATCCGGGCGATTCGTTGGCGTTCATCTACATCAATACGGCGATTCATGGCTTAATCCCTTCTACTAGCGACTCCATTGCACTATCTATAGCAAAAGATATACCTCATTTTTCAACAAGATGGTTCACAATCATGATAACATGCTATCAGCACAAAATCCCCCGTACTTCAGGGGGATTTTGATAACTCAATCCGATTGTCAGGAATTTTCAGATTCTTCGTGGATTCGCAGAACCGGGTGGTCACTCAGCGTCAGGTTCGCCGCGCTCTGACTCGCCCGACTCCGGCGGCGCAGTGCCCGCCCCGGCGCGCTGCGCGGCCACCTGCGGCCAGATCATGTCCACCGCCTGCATCACGGCGGGGTCCTGCGGATCGACGGCGCGCGCCTGCTGCACGTATTCCCATGCCTGGGCGGGATGCTCGGCCAGATTCGCCAGTTGGAGCCACGCGGCAATATTACGCGGCTGCATCTGGATCACGCGGGTGAAGTGCTGCCGCGCTTCGTCACGCCGCCCGCCCAACGCCGCCGAGACGCCCATATTGTAATACGTGTCGGGATTCTCGCCCGGCGCAAGTGGCAGACCGCCCGGTGAATCCGGTCCCTGGCGGACCGGCTTGTATCCCGGCGGAAGCGGGCGAACCGGTGCGCCCATCGATCCGCCCATTTGCCCGCCGAATATGCCTGCGCCCACGATCAGCAGGATAAACACCAGCTTAACCAGGATGGCAACCGGCGTCCCCAGGATGCACAGGCCGTACAGAATCACCACGCCCAGGCCGGTCAGCAGCCCGTAACCCGTGCCCTGTTCGGGTGACGTGGCGTGAAAGCGCGCCGTGCGCAGCGTGATAAAAAACGTGACCGCGCTGGCAAACGCCCACTGGAGGATCGAGAGCGTGTTCAACGTGGAGGACCCGTCAGCGGCCTCGTCCATGATGGAGTCAATCTCTTCCCGCATCCGGTCCTCTTGTTCCTGCTCGGTCGCGTCCGGGTCCAGGTCGGAGAGCACCTGCATCACCCGCGCCGCCCCATAACACACCCCGATCCCGATCTGGATCACGAAGCTGATCACCAGGATCATCACAATCGCCTGCACCACCCGCCCCAACTGCACATTTTCGACCGTCATTCGCATCCCTCAGCACGACCCGAATCAGTATGATATATCAGTACGCCCCAAGTATAACACGCCAGCGGGCGAACGCCTTCGGATTCCGCGAATTCCGCCATAATTTTTTTACGCCTACGGGTAGGGACCTCCAAAAACGGCCTCACCCCCCGGCCCCCTCTCCAACCCAGTTGGAGAGGGGGAGAAAACAAGCAGCGGCGAACGCGCAAGTCCCCCTCTCTGGCTCTGCTGGAGGTCGTATGCGCAGCATACGCGGGGATATTAGGGGGTGAGGCCGTTTTTCATCCGAATTCGATACAGTACCCGCCCACGCCCCGTTACCGCGACTCCCGCCAGACGCGCTATACTTAACGGATACCTGGAGTTCAGACGTGTTAGATGTGGCAGACGTGACTGTCTAAGGAGTACCGTTCGGATGGACGTTTTATGTGTTGGTGAAGCCCTGATAGATTTTGTATCGCGCGAGCGCGGCCAGACGCTGGTCACAGCGACCCAGTATACGGCGGCGACCGGCGGCGCACCGGCCAACGTAGCGGCGGGACTGGCGAAGCTCAACCGCGCCACTACCCTGATCGCAACGGTGGGCGATGATGCGTTTGGGCGCAAGATTCAGCATGACCTGGAAACCGTCGGCGTGACGTGCCAACTGCGCATTGACCCCGATCACTTTACCACGCTGGCGTTTGTCAGGCAGGGTAAAGACGGCGACCGCGATTTTGCATTCAACCCCGGCGCGCACGATTACCTGCTGCCGGACCAGATCACGGCGGAGGACGTGCAGGCGGCGCGGGTGGTCCATTACGGCTCGATCAGCTTGCGGACGCCTGAATCGCGGGAGGCCACGCTCAAGGCGATCCGGCTGGCGAAAGAGGCGGGAGTCGCCTGTTCGTGCGATCCCAACTGGCGGCCCGCGCTGTGGCCGGATGCCGACGCCGGGCGCGCCGCGCTGCACGAAGCTGTCGCCCACGCCGATATCCTCAAAATCAGCGACGCCGACCTGATTCTCATGGACCCCAACCACACCCAGGACTATGCCGCCGCGTTGGAACGGATCGGCTTTAAGGGCTGGCTGGCGACCGTCACATTGGGACGCGGGGGAGCCTGGTATTGGGCCAAAGGCGCGCACGGCGACCGCATCGGGCACGTCCCGACGCCTTACGTCCGGGTCGTAGAAACGACCGGGGCGGGCGATGCCTTCCTGTCCGCGCTGCTGGACTGCCTGCTGCGGCACGACCTGAATATCGCCGCGATTAACGACGACACGCTGCGCGGGATTGTGCTGCGGGCGTGCGCGGCGGGCGCATTGACGGCGACCGGCTACGGCGCGATCCCGTCCCTGCCGGATGCTGCCGGGATCGATGCGCTGCTGCGCATGGCGAGCGTGGGAAGCGCGGCATTTGAGTCGTGATGCCGCATGATTCTCTCCCCCTCCCCAACCCGGTCAATAACCCGGTTGGAGAGGGGCGGGAGTGACGCGCGCAGCGGGAAACTATTCAACCGACTGCGGGCCAACCGATACGCCGAACTGGGTCGCCAGCGCGCGCCCGTCCGAGTCGGTAGCGGTGGCAAAAATCATGGTACGCGAACCCTGCTGCCCGATACAGGTGACTCGTATCTGGATCGAGGTGGACCCGCGTTCCTCTACGGCGGCCCGCGCGACCGAGTCATCGCCCGAAGACGCGCCCCAATCGACCAGGACAGCGTCCGTATCCGTCTGGTAATGGACGTTGGCCGAAAACGACGAACCAGAGGCGCAGTTATAGACCGACATTTCAGGCACCAGCACCGCCGTGTACTCGATATCGCCATCGCCATCCCCACCAGGCGCACGGCACGCGGCAGGATTCCACACACATTGACCGTCCGGGTCGGACATACATTCACTGCTCGGATACGGCCCGCAGTCGGCGCAGCTTCCGCACGCGCCCCAGGTGCCGGGTACAGTGTCAGGGGACGTATCACCCGAATCGCCGGTGACGGTCGTCGCTGCTGCCGGGTCTTCGCGCAGCACCACCAGATCGTCACACGGGCCGCTGGTCGTGACCACCCACGACGCGACCCAAAACTGCTTGTAGCCGAGCAGCACCGCGTACCAGCTTCCGTCAATGCTCTGGCCGATCACGTCCAGATAATTGCCGGGATACAGCCGCCCCATGATAACGGAGTGGGTGCTCGCCCGTTCGCGTAGATTGATGTAGTCGCCCGTGACCTGGCAGTACGCCGGGTTGTAGGGCACGGTTCCCGGCTGTTCGGGTTGGCCGGACTGGTCGGGTGGCGTGGTGTCGCCGTCACCGCCGCCATCCCCGCCACCATCCCCGCCGCCGGTACTGCCGGACGCCGCGCCGGTCGTCTCGGTGCCAAATGTCCCGACCGGCACACAGTCCGCCGGGCAGTTCAGGGCGCTTTCGGTCGTATCACAGGACCCGTTGCCACACGCGGCGGCATGGACCGGGGCAAAATAATCGCCCGGTGCGCAGTCCGCCGGGCAGGTGATGCCGCTTTCGTCGGCGTCACACGAACCGCTACCGCACGCTTCGCCGGGGAACGGTGCGCAGTCCGCCGGGCAAATGATCAGGTCTTCGCCCTGGTCCAACCGGCACTCGCCATCCCCACAGGCGGGCAGCGGGAACTGGTACGGGCAGTCCACTTTACAGGTCCCGGCCTCATCGGGATCGCACACACCGTTCCCGCAGGTGGGCAGGGCCAGCGGCGCGGGTGCGGGATCAGTGATGCTGATGTCCAGTTCGTCGAACACGTCCACCGACTGCCCCGAACGGCTGGCCTGCGCTTTTTGTGGCGCGGTGATGGTCCGTGCCGGGAGCGCCGGATCGCTCGGAACCAGGGAGAACGTGCCTTCCTTCGCGGCGAAAAAGGAGAAGCCCAACGGCGTCACCAGCGTCCACCATCGGGTGCCGCGCACCACCGCCGTCGCGCCCGGTGTGTGGACCTCGAAGCGGTCGCCGGGATCGAGCGTGGCGTCAATGTTGGTGATGGTGTGGCCGATCAGCACGTCGAGCGTGATATTAAAACTGGGATCGGCAGCGTCGGGCAAATCGAGCGTACTGACAACGGCCAGCGTGCTTGGCCCGATCTCGGCTTCCGCGCCGGTAAAAAAGGTCAGCACGGCCCTACCAGCGGCGTCGGTGCGAATGCGGTCGCCTTCGGATACCAGCATTCGCTGCGTCACGGTGTCCCATTCCGCCAGAACGGTCGGATCGGCGTCCTGAGCCTGGTACTGGATGAAGCCCTGCACCGGGTCCAGCGAAGCAACCGGGTCAGCAGGCGCGGCCAGCAGCGAAAACGTAGGCACCCCTATCAGCATAATAATCAATACGGGCAGTAGACAGCGGGCGATGGTCTTCATGATAAATGATGGCCTCCGAGTCTAACCAGCGTTGGGTGGACCTGCGACTGGCGCGGGACACATGTTCAGGTTTGTAGTTGGTTTGTCACACCGTTCTTCCCACGCCTGCAAGCGTATACTTATTGTAAGCCTTGTGACAGGATCAGCGCCAGTCGCTCGCGCTACGGCTGCCCACCCGGTTCCCTTTCCCCTTGCGCCCCTTAGTGCCAATTGGCACCTTATGGAGAAAACAAATAAACTCCGCACAATCCGTAGGGTGGGACCCATGTGTCCCGCCGCTGCTTTGGGTTCTCCATTAGAAACCATTTGAGAAGCATTTACCCCTCCCCCCAATCCCCTCCCCGCGCACGGAGAGGGGACTTGACACCACAACGTTTTCCCCCTTTCTCCGCGTGCGATACTGTTGGCGAACGGATTGGCCCCTATCCCCCCGGCCCCCTTTCCCTATCAGAGATGGAGAAAGGGGGGGGTTGTGCGTGTTTGAACCATTTTCCCCCTCTCCATTTCGAAATGGCGGCGCAACCTGCGGTTGCGTTGGGGCCAGGGGGTGAGGCCGC
>JAFGTJ010000464.1 GCA_016934195.1 Anaerolineae bacterium
ATCCGTGAATACATCGAGGAGCGGAAACCGAAAGTTAAACCGGGGGAAGTGAAGTATCGTGTTTTTTTTTCGAGTGGCCGGTCGGATATTTCCGAACGCATGGAAGAGATAATCTATGGGTCAGACCCCAGCGAGGATGAGTAGACACGTAGCGGTTGTTGACTCTGGATTTATTTTGGCACTCATCAATGACAGTGATAACTATCATCAAAAAGCCTGGGAGTTACTCGCCGATCCCCGATGGGATTTTCGATTCCCGCCGGTTGTCTTCGTAGAAGTATTTCATATCAGAATACGAAATGCAGTATCTCAGGCTGGACGAATCGCATCAACTCGAGCGTTTGCCAGTGTGTTAACCTGGTTGGTCGGAGATGAGGTGCCATTTCAGCAAGAGGAGATAACCCCTGCAGATTACCAGCGGGTAGGCGAATTATTAACCCAATATGCCCCAATGGGGATTGATTATGTAGACACGGTAGTTGTGGCAACCGCAGAACGGCTGGGAACACCATATGTCATGACTGTTGATCAACGTCACTTTCGCCAAATCAGGCCTCGTCGCTTTGAATACTTCATTCTGCCCATGTTCGGTGACGTGTAATTCCTCCTATTTGTCGCCTCTGTCTATAGCCAACCCGCGCCCTATCGAGTATCATACGCCGCCACACATCGACCAATACACATAACACCATTCATCGTCCCCACGCAGAGGAGATAAGTGACCTGATGAGTACGCCGACTACCCCCCGTTTTGTCGTGCCCGATGACACCCTGATCCCGGTTGACCCGTATCCCGGCCAGTTGTACGCGATCCCACCCTCGCGCATGTTCCTGATCAAGCTCTCGTTGAACAAGTACCAGGAGCAGATCGGGCCGGATGCCGTCATGTTCGACGCCTCGCAGGGCGACGGCGGCGCATCGCTGCCCGGTGTCCCGCTGGAACTGCTGGACCGCGCCCACGAACTGCTGCGCGAACACGGCACCGGCTACGATTTCCCATTTGGCGCGGACGTGTTCCGCCGCAGCGTGGTCGAGCAGTACTGGCAGTTGGATTCCGCGCTTGGTTACGGTCCGGCTAACGTATTGGCGGCGGTCGGCGGGCGGGACGCGCTGATCAAAGCCTACACCGCCATGATCCAGTTGGGCAGCGGGCGCGTGGGTGACGCCGTGATCGTCTCGCGGGTGCCCTGGATCAGCTACAACTGGGGACCGTATGCGGTCGGCGCAAATGTACTGCTTGCGCCGGGTGACGCGGAATCCGCGTGGCAGTACAGCGAAGATACCATCCGGGAATCAGTCGAATTTGCCCGGCAGCAGGGCCGCGAGGTGATCGGGATCGTGATCACCTCGCCGGATAATCCCACCGGGCACACCCTGCCGCTGGAACGCCAGATCGCGTTAGGGCAGTACGCGCTGTCGTTGGGCGTACATTTCGTGCTGTACGACTGGATGTACCACTACATCACCGAGGGCGACCCGGCCAGCGCCAACACCGTCTTGAGCGCCTTCGAGCCGGACGACCGCGCCCGTGTGATCATTCTGGACGGGCTTACCAAGTCGCTTGGCGCGTCGAACGTGCGCAACGCCCACCTGATCGCCAGCGAGCCGGTGATCAAGTTCATCAGCGGGCGGGCGTCGCATGGTGTGCTCCCGCATTTTCACGGGCAGGCGGTCGCGATGGCCGCCTATGAGCGCGGATTCCGGCAGGCTGCCGCGCCGATCATCGATCCGACCAACGCCAGCCGCCGGATCGTGCGCCGCTTTTTGACCGACAACGGCTACCATTTCATTCTGGGCGACGGCGGCTACTACGCCTTTATCCATGTCGGGCAGTGGATGGACGCCGGGAACTTCGTGGACAGTTTCGGATTGGGTGAATATCTCGCCGCCGGTCACGGGATCGCGGTGGTGCCGGGAGCCGCGTTTTCTGCGGAAGGCAACCGCTGGGTCCGGTTCTCCTACGCGCTGCCGCCGGAGGTCACAAAGGGCGCGCTGGAACGTTTCCACGCAGGGCTGGCGGCGGTGGAGGGCTAAAATTATAAGCGCGGCGGACCCTGTTCCAGGCGGTGAATCATCTGCGTCACGACGGAATCGGGCCAGCGCTGGTCGCGGGCAACCCCAAATTCATACGGGCTGATGTATTCCATCCACCACGTTACGCCCGCGTCGGCATAAGCCGCTGCCCTATCCGCCGCCGCTGCCGGATCGTCCGCCGGGGAACTGTCCGAGTGGACGGCATCGAACAGGGCATCGGACTCGCGGTGATCGCGGATATAGGCCAGCAGGTCGCGCCACTGGTCGGGCGTGATGCGATCCGGTTTGCGCCGTTCCGCGCACGTACCGTCCCACCGCGCGGCGCGGCGCAGTGGCGGTTTGTTGGGCCAATACCCGGCGATCCAGATCGGGATGCGCGGCTGTTGGACCGGGCGCGGCAGGAAAGTCATATCGTCCAGGTGATAGTGCTGCCCGTCGTAGCGAAACGGTTGGCCGGACCACAGCCCGTTGAGGATGTCCAACCCTTCGTCGAGCAGTTGGGCGCGGATTTTGTCATCGCCGGGATCACCAAACGCCTCGTGTTCGAGATCGGGACGGCTGCCCAGTCCCACACCCAGGATCAGCCGTCCGTTGGAGAGGTGATCGAGCGTGACGGTTTCGCGGGCCAGCTTCCAGGGACGGCGGCGGGCCAGCGGCGTGATCATCGTGCCGAGCTTCACGCGGGTGGTCCGGGTGGCGATGGCGGCTAACAGAATCCAGGGATCAGCGACCGGCAAATCCACCTCACGGATCAGGTGATCCCACAAAAACACGCCGTCCCACCCGGCGTTTTCGGCGCGGCGGGCCAGATCGACGATCAGGTGCGGATCGGCGAACTGGTCGAACAGCGGCAGGCTGACTCCGTACTGCATGGCGGCTCCTTACCCCAATACCTTCTCAACCGCCGGGAACGCCTCCGCCCAGGCGCGTAACAGGCGGGCGTGCGGCGAATTGCTGCGCGGCGCGAGCATGTGCGTGATGGCGTAGCCGTCCCCGGTGGCGCGTTCGGCAATGATCGTCACACCGTCCAGCGTATCATCGGGCAGAGCGTCCTGATCCCAGGCAGCGCGGGCGGACTCGATCCCGTGCAAAAAGACGTCCAACGTCTCCGGCGCGACCGGCTGGGATTCGCCCTGGTCCAACGGCGCGCTGAGACGGCAGCCGGTACAGCGGCGCAACGTCGCGCCCGCCTCGCCCTCGATCACCATAAAGCGGTCCAGGCTTGCGCGAAACGGCGTGATCACGGTTAACAGGTGCAGGCGGGCGGCTCGCTGCGCCGCCCGGAAGCGCTGCACCTCGGTCGCACGATTATCGGCCATCAACGTGTTCCTCTCTACAATACATCGACCAGCGGCTTACCGCGCGCGGCGGCGCGTTGGGTGCGCCACTCGTCATCCGAGGCGGGAATGGGCTTGATCTCGTCGGCGGGGCGGCGGACCATCGCCATTGCATCGACCGAGCAGTGAACCACGCACACCCCGCAGCCCACGCAGCGATCCCGGTCTACCTGCATCACGCCGTCATCCAGGGTCAGCGCGTCGAACTGGCAGTAAGGCAGGCAGTCTTCGCAGGCAATGCACAGATCGGCGTCTACCCGGTTGACGAAGGCCGAACGCGCCACCACGTTAGCGCGGCCCAATTCGGCCACACCGCGCAGAATGCCGCACGAACAGGTACAGCAGTTGCACACGTACCACACGTCATTCTGAGTGTTGTTGATGGTATGCACCAACCCGATCTCGGCAGCTTCGCGCAGCAGGGCTAACGCGCCATCACGGGTCAGGGCGCGCACGGAGTCGGCCTGATCGAACGCGCCCGCCGTCCCGCTGAAGACCATACACATTTCGATGGGGTGCTCGCACGGATCGCCGATCAGGGCCTTTTGCTTGCGGCAGATGCAGTCGGTCACGCCCCACGCCTGCATCCGGTTCACGATATCGGCGGCGCTCTCGTAGGGGTGAATTTCCATATCGACCGGCACGCTTTGATTCACCGGGATGACGCGGTGAAAGGCCGGTTCCGTCACAGACATTGCAGGTCCGAACGCCTGGGTATAGTAGTCCTCGAACAACCGGGCCAGTTCCGCGTCGATAGTCTCGCTTTGCATTTCGTAAATCCCGACCACGAACGGCATCAGGCCGTAGCCCAACCCGCCCTCAACGCGCCCGGCGGTGATCAGGCCGCGCCGCACCATGTCCTTGAGCTGCTGGCGGACCGTTTTGGGATCACCGCCGGTCCGTTCCGTGACCTGGGCGGGCGTCTCTTTGGTGATGCGCAGTTGGGCGGCGAGCGCGGCTTCTTCTGGCGAAAACAGGTGCGCCAACAGGCGTAATTCCGCGCCATCTCCGGTCGGGGGGAAGCCGTTGGGCAGCGCATCCAGGCGTTGGGCCAGCGGGCGGTAGGGGGTGAGATCGGTCATGGTGTTATTCTCCATAGGGTGCTATTTCGGATATTTCCGGCGTGACATGTATTCCATCGGCGGTTGGTGGATCGCGGGCGGGCGATCTGCGAGCATCCGGTATAACTCGATGGCACGCTCAAACAACCAGGGCACGTAACGCGGCACAAGTACCTCCACCGCACCGCTGGCGATCTCGTCCACGCTGGCCCACCGTACCGCGCTCCCTGCCATATCATCGCCGGGAATCACCTCGCCGCCTTCATACGCAAACAGGTAGCAGATACTCAACATGTGGGGGATATTTTCGGCGTAGGGGAACGAATAAACGTGCAGCAGACTCAGGGGCCGCACCCGGACGTTCGGACCCGCTTCCTCGCGGGTTTCGCGCAGACAGCCTTCCAGCAGCGTTTCGCCGTGTTCCAACGCCCCGTTGATCACTTCCCAACGCCCGCCGCTTTTCGGATTCGAGAGCATCAGAATCCGTTCGTCCTCGTTGACAATGAAAACCAGCACCGCTGCTGGCACGCACGCAAACACACGCTGCCCGTCGGGGGTGGTGATGGTGGGGAGATCGTGGGACATAGAAGGCTCCTAATGGCTAATCTTGTTTTTGTTCGTTGATCCAGCGCTGCAAATCATCTTCGCACACAAACCGGACTTCAACGCCATGAGCCAGCAGCGTGTCCTGGAAGTTCCACCACTTGAAATCAGCAGCTTGCAAGATGGACGGGTGATCGGGATGAGCACACGCCACCGCTACAAATTTCCGGTCGGCGGGATCGAATCCGGCCAGATCGGGATCGGCGGGGAATTCTCTAAAATCGGTCTCGTTCGGATCGGCAGGATCAACGGGCGTAATCGTGACTAACTCGCAGCGATTAGGATTAGCCTGATTGGTTAGCACCCATTTGAGAAATGCATCACCAACCCCCGGTTGGCCGCTGGATTGAAGATTTTTCATGTATTCCCGCACAATCCGCCAGCGATCATCCAGCACGAGCCGCCCTTGCGTCCTAATTTGCCTGATACACTCCACACATACCAGCACACACGCCGGGGATGCTTGCTCCGAATCACCGTTCGCCACAATCGGAACATTGGTATCGATCACGACGATCATGACGGATTGGCCCCCATGCGGCGCATAGCGGCCTCAGTCATTGCCAACCGGTCCTCCATCTCATCGCCAAAGAAGCCGTCCGGCCAATTGGTGATGTTGCCGACATCATCCATTTGCAAACGGTCAATTTGCGACTTACCGCCATCCATCCGACAAAAATACAGGGCGGTTTGATCGGGCGCGATCACTTCCTCCGCAATCCGGCGCTGAAG
>JAFGTJ010000465.1 GCA_016934195.1 Anaerolineae bacterium
ATAGCGCTGGCGGCGGCGACATACGGGCTGGCAAGGTAAATTGGGGCGGCGGGCGTCCCCATGCGCCCGTTAAAGTTGCGGTTCGCCGTACTGATCGTGACTTCCTCCGGCGCGGGAATCCCCATGTGATTGCCCATACACGGGCCGCATCCCGGCGTGCCAATAGCGGCTCCAGCGGCGAGCAGCATTTCGATAATGCCTTCACGAGTCGCGGCTAACATGACCTGGGCGCTGGCCGGAATAACGATCAAGCGGCAGCGTACCGTGTGCCCGCGTAAAATTTCGGCGGCGGCGCGCAGGTCCGCCAACCGCCCGTTGGTGCAGGTTCCAATAAAGACCTGCTGCACCGGCTTTCCCGCCACGTCCGCCAAATCAACCACGCGATCTGGGCTGTGCGGCAGCGCGACCTGCGGGCTGAGGTCCTGCGCATCAAAATGGTACTCTGCCGCGTAGCGGGCATCGGGATCGGGATACAGCGGCGCATACTCGCGGGGCAGGTGCGGCGCGAGAAAGTCGAATATGGCCTGATCGGGCGGGAGAAAAACGTTTTTCGCCCCGGCTTCGGCCATCATGTTCGGGAGCACGGCCCGTTCTTCCAGCGGCAGCGCGTGGATCGTATCCCCGGCGAATTCGACCGAGCGGTACAGCGCGCCATCGGCCCTGATGGTTTTCAGGATCGACAGGCTGATATCCTTGACGGTGACACCTTTCGGCGGTATCCCGGTAAGCGTGATGCGGATCGCTTCGGGCACACGCAGCCAGATCGTGCCGGTGGCCCATAATGCGGCCATCTCGGTACGCCCGACTCCGGCCCCAAACGTGCCCAACCAGCCCAGGTGAGTGCTGTGACTGTCCGCGCCCAGGACTGTTTCACCGGGCAGGACCAACCGTTCTTCGCTGATCACCTGATGGCAGATGCCGCGTCCGACCTCGTAAAAATGACTGATGCGCTGCTTCTGCACGAAGTCGCGGATCGCGGCGTGATTCTGGGCATGGCGCGTCGTGGGAGCCGGAACCGCGTGATCGAGCGTGATGGCAATGCGCTCCGGGTGCATAACGCGCGCCGCGCCGGTCGACTCGAAAATCTGCCGGATCGCGGCTGAGTTGTCGTGGCTGAACACCAGGTCCGGCACAACGTCCACGATATCGCCCGCCCGCACACCGGCCATACCCGCCGCGCGTGCCAGCGCTTTTTCGGCAAAGGTAAAATGACTCGTTACCGCGTTTTTTACTGTAGACATTGCCGCGCGGAAGCCTCCGTCAAGAGAAGATCGATCTGGTCCAGTGCCAGAGGCGCTACATCGGCGCGCTGTTTGATCTCCTGGGTGATCGCCTTGAGCGTTACCGTGTCCAGATTTAGTCCCAGGCCCAGCGCCCGTTCTCGGATCGCGTTCCAGCCGGTGAGCCGGTGCCCAATCGGAATCTGGCGCTCTAACCCAAAATCATGGGGCTGGATCACTTCATAGGTGGACGGGTTGGCAAGAACTGCTTTGGCATGAATCCCCGCTTTGTGGATGAACGCGCTCGCGCCGGTAATATAATTGCCGAACGGAATGTCGATATGGCACCGCGCCGCGATCAGGTGGTCTAATTCTTGCAGCAGGCCCAGGCGGTATTTTGTGACGAAGGCTTTATCAAGCGTGTAGAGCCGGGCAATCAGCCCGCCCAGCGGCGTAATGCCGTTGCGCTCGCCAATGCCGAGCACCGTCGTGTCGATGTGGGTCGCTCCGGCGTCCAGCGCGGCGCAGGCGTTGGCGATGGCGCACCCGCTGTCATTGTGACCGTGAAATTCAACATCCAACTCGGTCAGGCGGACCAGTTGGTGAACCATCGCGTAGACCTGCTGCGGCAGCGCGACCCCGACCGTATCCGCAACCCCAAGCCGGTTCACCAGGCCCAGATCGGCGACAGACAGGTATACGCGCAGCACGTCCGCTTCGCGGCTGCGGAATGTGTCTTCCGTGCTGAATCGCAGCACGATATCGGGAGCTTGTTCGCGGACAAAACTCAGCACCTCGGCGGCGAGATCGATGATCTGGCGGATATTTTTGCCATGACTGTGCTGCATCAGTTGAGGCGACGTGCCAATAACGATATCCAGTCCATGCACGCCGGTATCCAGGGCGCGCAGCGCGTCGTCGCGATGGCAGCGAATGTGCGTCAGGATTCGGGCGTTCAGTCCGGCATCAACCAGCGCTCGAATGTCCGCTTCACTTTGGGGGGAGGCGCACGGCGAGGTCATTTCGATCATTTCTACACCGAAGTCATCCAACAACCCCGCGATCTCTAGTTTCTGCGCGGTAGAAAATGTCGCCGTGCTGAACTGCTCGCCTTCACGCAGGGTGCTGTCGATGATGTGATAATAATCAAACGGCATGGTGCAAAACCTCCTCGACGGTATTCACCGCCGTCCATAAGTCCTCGTCAGAAATAACCAGTGGGGGCAATAACCGGAGCACGGTGCGTCCGGCAGACAGCGCCAGCACACCGCGTTCCTGGAGCGCTTGCAGCACGGACGCAACTTTGGCGCGCAGTTCGATCCCAATCATCAGGCCGCGCCCGCGCACCTCGCGTACTGTCGCTGCGGGTAGATGCTCCCGCAGGTGCGCGCGCACCGCGTCGCCGCGCCGCCGGGTCCGTTCGATCAGATCGCCGTGTTGGAGCACATCCAGAACGGTCAATCCCGCCGCGCACGCCAGCGGATTGCCGCCAAACGTGCTACCATGCGTACCGGGCGCGAACGGCGCAACTCGATCCCCCAACAGCACCGCGCCCATTGGCACGCCGCCTGCGATACTTTTGGCAAGACACATCACATCCGGTTGGATACCGTCGTGCTGGTGGGCAAACAACCAGCCGGTACGCCCAAAACCGGTTTGAATCTCGTCCACAATCAACAACGAACCATTGGCGCGACAGGTTTCCTGCACCGCGCGCAGATAGCCGTCCGCTGCCGGATGCACGCCGCCTTCGCCCTGGACCACTTCCACGATCACGGCAGCAGTCGAGTCATCCAGAGCTTCAGTCAGGCGCTCGATGTTATTGAAGGGCACATGGGTCACACCAGGTACCAGCGGCTCGAACGGCTGGCGATAGTGCCGGTCCCAGGTGGTGCTGAGCGCGCCCAACGTCCGCCCGTGAAACCCGCGCATGGTGGCGACGAGACCTGCCCGCCCGGTCGCCAGCCGCGCCGCCTTGATTGCGCCCTCGACCGCTTCCGCGCCGCTGTTGCACAGGAAAACACGCGGCATCCCCGCCGCCTGACACAGCGCGGCCTGATACTGCGCGCGAACCGGGTTATGAAACAGTTCCGGGCAAATCATCAGGTCGGCGGCTTGCTGCTGTACCGCCGCGACGACTGCCGGGTGTCCATGTCCCAGGTTGGCCGCGCCCTGCCCACCCACGCAGTCGATGTAGCTGCGCCCGTTGGTATCTTCCAGCCGCGCACCGTGTCCGCGCACGATCTGGATATCGCGTTTCACATACGCGCCGCTGGAAAACGTATCTTCGAGCGCGGCCAGATCAGGTAAG
>JAFGTJ010000009.1 GCA_016934195.1 Anaerolineae bacterium
ATTTCGTACCGGATGCTGTTGTAGTACAGGTTGGTGGCCCAGAACGTGATCCAGATCAACGCGCCGTGCCCGATCAGCACCAGGATCAGACCTAACGCGATGCCGCTCAGTTCGTAGCCCGCCAGAAACGTCACCGGGATACTCCACCAAAATACCGTCACCACCATGAGGAGCAGCGCCGCGACTTTCACTTTGGTTTTGAAACGCGGGTCGGGGTAAAAAATGATCGGGTCCATGTGTTTTTCTCCTGAATTGGATAGTCGCTTCGTACCTACCGGGGGGCGCAGCAAGCAGCGTCCCTACTCTATATAACGTCCAGGAGCGCGAAGCGTGGCGGGCTGTCAGCTTCCCGGCAGGGAGATGTCAGCCAATAATGTCCAACCCACCCCAACCCCCAAAACCTATCTTTTGGCAGGTGACGCCTGCCGGGTTGGACTGTATGATTACGGGCGTTAGTGAGACACAAGGAGCGTATCACCATGACCGACTGGGGCACTATCTCAATCAACGCGATGGCCGACAAGGACAACATGCGGCGGCTCGAAGCTCGTTACCTCATTGAAGCTAACGACTCCCTGGACCGGGAATCCCGCCCGAATCCGCTGGCCCGTCTCGCGCAGACGTTCCGGCAGCGCCGGGTTGATAGTCCGGCCCGCGCCGTCAACCTGGATACCCAGGAAGCCCGCGCCGTCTAGTCCCGCCGTTCCGCAGCGACCATCCCGCCCGCGCCCTCTCACCGAGGACGCGGGTTTTTTGTTTGGTCTGTGGAACCGAGTGTATTCGGATTTGAGGGCAGACATTTTTTCACCACAGAGACACGGAGAGCACAGAGAAGAACCCCCTTTTTTCTCCTGTTTTTTCTCTTCAAAAAAGAAACTCCGTGTCCTCTGTGTCTCTGTGGTGCATTTTTTGTCCCACTATCCTAATACACCCTGTGGAACCCGGCATTGGGTGCAGCCGCCAGGAGTGAGATAGAATAGGCGCGCGTATCAAGAGGAAACCAGGAGGGTGGGGAATGGCAGATCGCGTGGTGCTCCGTACCGAAGGACTCACGAAACGGTTCGGGCCGGTTGTGGCGGTGGACGGCCTGTCGCTGGCCGTTCATCAAGGCGAAGTATTTGGGTTTCTGGGACCCAATGGCGCGGGTAAAACAACGTCGATCAAGATCATCTGTGGCCTGCTCAAAGCTGACAGCGGCGGCGTATTCATCCACAATCAGCCCTTGCAGAACCAATCGTTGCGCGGCGCGGATCGTGTATTGGCGCGGGTGGGCGTGTGTCCCCAGCATATTGTGCTGTGGAACCACCTGACCTGCCTCGAACAGTTGATTTTCATCGGGCAAATGTACGGCATTCCCACCCGCTCGGCGCGGACGCGCGGCGCGCAACTGCTGGACGACATGGGGCTGAGCGAGAAACGGGACGCGCTCGCCAGAACGCTGTCGGGCGGAATGCAGCGCCGGTTGAATCTGGTCATGGCGCTGGCCCACGATCCCGACCTGATCGTGCTGGACGAACCGGAAGCCGGGTTGGACCCGCAAAGCCGCGTCCTGGTGCGCGAGTACATCCGGTCGCTGGCCCGCCACAAGACCATCATCCTGACTACCCACAACATGGACGAAGCCGAACGGTTAGCCGACCGGGTCGCCATCATCGATCACGGACGCCTGCTCGCGCTGGACACCCCCGACGCGCTCAAACGGCAGGCCGGGGAAGGCGATGTGCTGGAAATCACACTGGCGGTTGCCGGGACTGATACGCCGGATCAGCAGGTAGCACAGGCGGCGGACGTGCTGCGCCCCATCGTGCCGCGTTTCGATTCGACCGGACATACCCTGATTCTGCGGGCGCACACCATCGTTGAACACCTGCCCGCGATCCTGGCGGCGTTGGAGGCTGTGGGACTGCGAACGTCTGAGGTCCGGCTGCGGGCGACCAGCCTGGAAGACGTGTTCATTGCGCTGACCGGCAGGAGGTTACGCGAATGAAAATGGTAAGCGTGTTGGTCAAAAGTCTGCGCGAACAGCGCCGCGACCTGTTGTCGCTGGTGCTCACCCTGGCAACCGCGCCGTTTTTCGTGTTCATCTACTGGTTGTTTTTTGGCGGCGGCTCCACCAGTTACGCCGTGCTGGTCATCAACCAGGATCGCGGCCTCACCACCGAGACGGGCACAACCTGGAACGCGGGCGACGATGTATTTAATATCCTGAAAGATACCGTTACCTACGAAAACGGCCAGCCGATGCTGCGCGTCAAACGGGCCGAGAACCGGGCCGACGCCGAACGCCGCCTCAAGAACCGGGACGCGGCGCTGCTGGTGATCATTCCCCCCGACTTTTCCCAGGCATTAGCTGACCCCGGCACACCGTCCGGCAGTGTGATATTGGTGGGGGATCGCACCAACACCTACTACACCGTGACTTCGATGATCGCTCAGGCCGCTCTGACGAGTTACCTGGACAGCGTGACCCGGCAAACGCGCCCGGTCCAGGTGGTCGAAGAAGCGTTAGGCGGATCGTCGGCGCGCACCGAATTTGAGTTGTACGTGCCGGGATTGATGATTCTGGCCGTGCTGATGCTGATCTATCAGGCGGCGATGGTGGTGGTGCGCGAGATCGAGGCCGGGACGCTGGACCGGCTGCGCATCACGCGGCTGTCAGCGTTTGACCTGTTGGGCGGTATCAGCCTGTCGCAGGTTTTCATCGGCGTGGCGGCGGTGGTGCTGACGTTTCTCACGGCGCTGGCGCTCGACTTCCACAGCGCCGGGCCGGTCTGGGTGGCGATCCTGGTCGGCAGCGTGACCACCTTTTCGGCGATGGGTATCGCCCTGATTGTGGCGTGTTTTGTGCGCACGACCTACCAGGCGTTTATGGTCAGCACCTTTGTATTGTTCCTGATGATGTTTTTTACCGGGACGTTCATGCCAATGACGGGTGGTGAACTGTTTACGCTCGGTGGACACACTTTCCGCATTTACGAGGTGCTGGCCCCGACTCATGCCGTTGTCGCGCTGAACAAAGTGCTGACGTTGGGCGAGAGCCTGGGCGCGATCCGGTTTGAGCTGGCCGCGCTGCTGGTGCTTTCCGGGCTGTATTTTGCCGGGGGCGTCTGGTTGTTTCAACGAACCCATTTGCGGCAGGGGTAAGCGCCCTGTCTGCGAGTTGTCCGGTAACGTGGTGGCGTAGAGGCAATTCATGAATTGCCCACTATGTGTCAAGATAAGCCGAGATCATGTAGACACATTGGGTCTGGAGCGAACAGCCTCACCCCCTGGCCCCCTCTCCATGACGCTGCGCTATGGAGAGGGGGAAAATGTCACAGCGTCAAGTCCCCTCTCCGCCAGCGCAGCGCAGGGGAGAGGGGATTTAGGGGTGAGGCTAACGCTCGAATTGACAAGATACACTTATGGATAAACCATTCTAAAATGGCAGAATGAAACCTCTATATTGAGCTTAAAATCACTCGTTCATTCTGCCATTTCAGGTCGATTCC
>JAFGTJ010000466.1 GCA_016934195.1 Anaerolineae bacterium
AATCCCCTCTCCAAATACGGAGAGGGGACTTTATCACCGTGCTTTTCCCCCTCTCCGCGCGTGGAGAGGGGGCCAGGGGGTGAGGTAAATGGCGGAATTCGGGGTGAGGGTTTCCCTACGATGCGGGCGAGTTATTCCGCCCATTTAGCTCGGCCCGCGCCTTCTCCACCTGGTACGCGATCAGCAGAATGAACAGGATCGCAAAGGTGGCCGTCATGTCGAAGTTGATATCGTCCGATATCATCCCCGCCGCCCAGTCCGAGGCCGAACGGTAAACCAGCGCCATCACCACATTCTGGAAAATTTTCCCCGTGATCATGGGCACGATCATTTTCTGCCAGGGATACTGGATCATCGCCAGCGGCACGATGATCACCATGTCCGGGGCGGGCGTGGCCGAGGCCAGCCACACAAAGAGCGGGATCACGCCGGGTCGCCGGTCGATGGTGCGCCGGGTCCAGCGGAACAGGGCGCTGTCTTCCAGGTCGTCCACGTTGGACACAATGGTATGGGCCACCGCGTAAGACGCGATTTCCCCGATTCCCGCGCCAACGCCCGCCGCCGTGCCCAGCGCGACAACATGCCACACCGAGTCAGCGTAGATCGAGAGCGTCATCAGCGGCAGCGCATACGGGATCATGAATACCAGCGTCATGTTGGCAAACAGGCCGATGATGAACAGGCCGACCATGCCCCAATCGGTCATACTGTCCATGAAGCGGTTGACCTGCCGCTCGACCCCATCCAGCGCGCCGGTCGTGTTGAGCGCGCCCATTCCCGCCAGGATCGCGGCGCTGATGAGGGAATATTTGATCTCGATGCGGTATTTGCGCAGCAGAGTCACGAACGACGCCTTTCGTATGAGTCGTCAGCCATCAGCCATCAGCCTACCTATTATACGGGATGCGGCGCGATTGCGTTGTACGGGGAGATTGTGGAGCGAGTTTTTGTGCCGGGACCGGGAACGCGGTTTAATACCCCCGATGTTTGGACCATTTTCCAAAGGACACAACCCCTACATGACCACCCCAAACGGACGAATTCCGCAAGACATGCACACACACAACCGCATTAGCTGCGACTCCCAGGCGACGATGGAAGAAATGTGCCAGAGCGCGCTGGAACGCGGCATCACCGAGATCGCGTTCACCGATCATTTCGACTGCCATCCCGACGATTACTGCCATCACTTCTACCGGCCCGCCGCTTATTTCGAGCAGTTGGCCGCCGCCCGCCACGTCTTCGAGCCGCAGGGCCTGACGATCCGCGCCGGGGTGGAGTTGGGCGAATTTCACCGCTTTCATGACGTGCAGCAGCCGGTGCTGGACCAATACCCGTATGACGTGATACTCGGCAGTCTGCACTGGGTCGGGGATCGCAGCGTGTTCGACGATGATTTTTTCAAGAACGCGCCGCCGCAGGACACCATCGGCGCGTACTTCCGCGAACTGGCGGAACTGGCACAGTATGGCGGCTTTGACGTGCTTTCCCATCCCGACGTGATCAAGCGCGTGGCATATCGCGTTTACGGCGAATTTGATATCACGGCCTGGGAAGACCTCGTGCGCCCGGTGTGGCAGGCGTGCATCGACAATCAGATCGCCATTGAGATCAATACCACCGGGCTGCGACTCCCGGTCCAGCAAGCGCACCCCGCGCCGGACGCGCTGCGCTGGTACCGCGAAATGGGCGGCGAACGGCTCACGGTGGGCAGCGACGCGCACCGCCCCGATCATATCGCTTACGAGTTCGAGACGGCGCGGACGATGGCGCGCGCGGCGGGATTCACGCGCCTATGCCGCTTTGAACGCCGTAAAATGGTAGAATGGATGGACATTTAGCGCATTAAAAAGCGGCCTGGAGAAAGGGTTCGCGCATGTTCGAGGCCAGCCACCTTCAGCACAACCCCGTCAGCGGCTATATCAAGATCGTGTCGGGGGGGCACCAACTCCCGGCGTTCTGGTCCCATCCCGACCTGGGCGGACCGTTCCCCGGCCTGGTGCTGCTGCACGATCAATGGGGCCTGACGTCCCACATCCGTAACCAGGCCCGCCGGTTCGCCGAAATGGGCTACTACGTGATCGCGCCCGATCTGCTCAGCCAGCCGGGAGAACCGCGCAAAACCGGCGAAACGCTCCCGCCGGATCAGGCGGTGGCGCGGCTGCGCGAACTGGGCGAAGCGGTCCGTCCGCGCGTGGCGGCGGCGCTGCACGCCCTCAAAACGCACATTCGATGCAGCGGGCAAATGGGCCTGATCGGGTGGGGCGTCGGCGCGGAACTAGCGCTGCGCACGGCGGTATTGCGTGATGACCTGGACGCCCTGATCGCGTTTTACGTCCTGCCGACCGTGCTCCCGGCGGCGGAACTACGCCTGCTGAACTGTCCGCTGCTGGCGCTGGTCGGATTGGCCGGACCGGACGTTACACCGGACCAGATCGAGCAAGCGCGCGCCGCGTTGGTCCCCCTGGGCAGCGCGCACAAAATCGTCGCCTACCCGGACGCGGCCCGTGATTTCTTCGATGATTCGCGCCCGACCTTCGATTCGACGGCAGCGGAAGACGCCTGGACGCAGGTGATCGCGTTCGTGGGCGAGCACCTGAAAGCGCCCGCCCCCGGTAAAGCCGCCCCGCCGGAGACGTTCGATCCGGGCAATATCTATTGAGCGTAAATGGCAGATAGAGGCGCTTGCTTGCTGCGCCCTGAGCAGACCAAACCCTTCTTCTATCCAACCACCGCCGCCAGCGAATCGAGCACGCGCGCGCCGGTCGCCGCTAACCGCTCCCGGCTGTGATGGCCGCTGTGGATCAGCGCGCACGCCACACCCAACGACTCCGCGACCTCGTGATCGTGGGTGGTATCCCCGATCATCAGCATATCGGCTGCCGGGAGCGTCTGCGCCGCGATCCACTGGCGGGCGGTGTGTTGTTTCCCGGCGGCGTGATGGTTGCTGATACCAACTACCGCCGTGAAGTAATCCCGCAGCCCGAAATGATCAACCATGCGGTCCAGCGTCTCCTGCTGCATGGCGGACAGGATCGACTGGCTGATACCGCGTTTCTGGGCCTGTTGGAGCGCCGCGCGTCCCCCGGTCCGCAGGTCGCAGTCCCACACCCGGCGCGTGTAGGCGTCCATAAACTCGTCGCTGAGCCGCTCGAAGGAGTCCACCGCGAAATCGAACCCTATCGCGCGGTAGTAATCGCGCACCGGGAAATCAAAAATCGCCTGGTAGTGGTCGAGCGTCAGCAGCGGCAGGCCGCGCGATTCCAACACCTCGTTCATGATCTCGACGCACAACCCCGCGTCGTCCAATAACGTCCCGTTCCAGTCCCAGATGATATGGCGGTATACAAAGTCGCTCACGCGGCGCTCTCCTTCTGGGCGCGGCAAGCAGCGCCCCTACGGATACATACCCGGTATAACAAAAAAATGTCCCGGCGATTCGGCCAGGACATCATAAACGGTATAGGGATGGGGAGTCAATAGGTTTAAGGACGCAGATAAACACAGATGGACACAGATTTTTGTTTTTTAATCCGCGTTTATCTGCGTCATCTGCGTCCCATTTTTTCGCTACCCACCGGACTGCTGCTGCATCAGGTCTTTCCACAGCGCCAGCCGGTTGCCGGTCGGATCGGTGAACATCGCCATCTCGCCGAAATCGCCGACCTTAAACGGGTCACTGAGACGCTTGCCGCCCGCCGCCTCGATCTTCTTGAGATCGGCTTCCACGTCCTCGCTGCTGATGTAGACGATCACGTCGTTGGGTTTGGTCTGTTCCCCGACATCGGGCATCCCGATCCCCATGCCCTCGTTGCCGGATCGCAGCGTGGTATAAGGCATGGGTGCGTCCATATGCTCGGCGGGCCAGCCAAACACGTCGGCGTAGAAGGTGGCCCCGGCGCGGCGATCTTTGGCCGGAATTTCGATGTGAACGACGGTGTATTTCTGACTCATGGGTATTCCTCCTTGTCCGCCAGCGGCGGTCTGTGTATAATCAAGATAATAGCACATGCGTTCTGATTTGCCCAAAAACTGCCAGGAGGAATTTCTATGGAAGCACGTATTGACCTGATCACCATTTTCACCGAGGATGTGAACGCGATGGTGCGCTTTTACCGGGACGTGCTCGGCTTCGAGCCGCAGCAGGAATTTACCGGGGAACAGGGCTACGTCGAGTTCAAACATACCGGGGTGCGCTTTGCGATCTGCAACCGGGCCGTAATGCGCGACGTGGTGGGCCATCCCTCGTTCAGCCAGCCGCGCCAGGGCCAACCCTTTGAGCTGGCGTTCCCGTGCGAGTCGCCGGACGCGGTGGACGCCGCTTACGCGGACCTGATCGCCAAAGGAGCGACTCCGGTCAAGTCCCCCGCCAATATGCCCTGGAACCAGCGCACCGCCTTGTTTGCTGATCCCGATGGCAACATTCACGAGATTTTCGCGCCGCTGGCGAGTTCGTAGCGTTGGGGGAAGTTGTATAGGGTGCGTTCGGAGTTAGGGGCAGAAATTTTTTTCACCACAGAGACACAGAGAGCACAGAGAAAGAAAACACCTTTTTTTTCTCCCGCTTTTTCTCTTCAAAAAAGAAACTCCGTGTCCTCTGTGCCTCTGTGGTGAATTTTTTTGCCCCACTATCCGAATACGCCCGAAGTTATAGGGTCCACGAACGAGTTATCAGGCGAAACGGCCTCACCCCCTAAATCCCCCTCTCCATCCGAGACGCTTTACCTCGCTGACGCTCGGTCAAGCTATGGAGAGGGGGACTTGGCGGGTCGCCTACATGACACATCTCCCCCTCTCCATTTTGAATGGAGAGGGGGCCGGGGGGTGAGGCCAGTTGCACGCATATCTACAAGTCAGTGACGGCTTGTTCGTGGACCCGAAGTTATACGCCCCGTTCTCAAAAACGCCCCGGTCCGTTATAATCGCTCGGCATATGATTTGGGTACACACGGAGCCAGTAAGCCATGAGCGACGAAAAAATCCGCGTACTGATCGCCAAACCCGGCCTGGATGGGCACGACCGGGGCGCGAAAGTGATCGCCCGCGCGCTGCGGGATGCCGGGATGGAAGTCATCTATACCGGGCTGCGCCAGACGCCGGACATGATCGTAGAAGCCGCCATCCAGGAAGACGTGCAGGTCATCGGCCTGTCGATTCTCAGCGGGGCGCATAACGCGCTGGTCCCGCGTGTGATGGAACTCATGCGCCAGGAAGGGCTGGACGATGTGCGGCTACTGGTGGGCGGTATCATCCCCGACGAGGACATCGCCGCGCTGCTGGAACTGGGCGTCAGCGGCGTCTTTGGTCCCGGCACGAATACCGATGACATTGTGCGCCATATCCGCGAGGCGCTGAGCTAACCCCGCTAGATATAGGCCTCACCCCCCTCGGTCCCCCCTCTCCAGCATAGCTAGAGAGGGGAGAAGATGTGCTTCAACCGAGACTCTGGCCCCCCTTTCTCCATCTCTGATGGGGAAAGGGGCGGGGGGATAGGGGCCATTTTTCAGAACAGGAATCACTATGCCGTCTGCCGATAACCTCGTTTCCCAGGTGCTCGCGGGCGACCGGCGCGCCGTCGCTCGCCTGATTAC
>JAFGTJ010000010.1 GCA_016934195.1 Anaerolineae bacterium
CGCCATACGCCCCATTGATTTTTTCGCTTTTATCTGCGTTTATCTGTGTTAATTTGCGTCCAATTTGAACGCGGACTAGGCTTAACCTTCCAACTCGTTCAGCCGTGCTTCCCACTTGGCGTACAGCTTCTCGTAAATCTTCTCCGAAACTTCCCCGGCGATCAGCTTGGCATCCAACTGGTCCAGGTAAGCGCGAATTTCGTCCGGCGTCTGCGGCGTTTCGGTCGCCGCTGCTTGAGGGGCGGGCTGCTGCGCGGGCGGCTGTTGGCCCTGCTGGTTCTGCTGCATCATCTGATTCATCATCTGCATCATCATCATTTGCTGTTGCTGCTGCAACGCCGCCGCTTCGGGATTCATGGTCGCGCCCATCTGCTGCCCGACGCCAAAGCCCACACCCGCGCCCGCCAGCGCGCCACCCGCGCCGGGATTGCTGGCCGCGCTTTCGGCCACTTCCAGGCGGCGAATACGTTCATACGTCTCGAAGTCCACGTAATTCCGCAGTTCTTCGGTGGATACCTCTTTCGCTGTGAAGGGTTTGGCCTCGAACGCCTTGATCCGCATCCCGATGGCGTCAAACTGCTCGTTTAACCGGGCCAGCGCCGCGCCTTCCAGGTCGGACATCAGGCGGTTGGCGTCCATGATGCTCTGCGCCCCCGACGACGAAATCAGCGTCGCCAGTTCGCTCAACAGCATCGACTGGATGCGCTCCTTTATGTCGTTCAGCCGCATGATCGGCTTGCCAACGCCATACTGCTTCATGAACCGCACCGGGTCCGACACGCCGATATCAATCACGCCATGCGTGACCAGCAGCACCACGCCAACACCCTTCCCCGGCGTTTCCAGCACAATCGGCGGATTCGTGCCCCAGGGCACCTGCGGCATATCCTTCGTATTGACGAAATACACTTCAACCGTGAACGGGTTGCGCCCGCCGGTCACTAACCCTAACGCAGTGGACAGCACCGGCAGGTTCATTGTGCTGAGCGTATGGCGGCCCGGCCCCAGGTCGTCCATCACTTCGCCGTGCCGCACGAAGACCGCTTTTTGGTTTTCCTGTACGATCACCTGCGACCCCATGCGGAAATCGCCCTCACCGCGCTGCGGTTCGCGGTAGACCAGCTCGTCATCCATCACGTTAGCATGACTTACTACATCAATAATGCGTGGCATCGATCCATTCTCCTCTTAAGCCATGATTAAGCCGTCATCAACTCTTATTCAATTCCCTTGAGCACGTCATCACGCAGACCGAAGGCCTGATTCGCCTCAATCGTCAGCATGTCCAGCTCGCGGATCAGCGCATCTACGCCCGCGTTATTCATCGCTGCGTCTTGCAGTGCGTCCAACTTCTCCGCGAATTTGTCCACGTACTCCATCAGCGCCCAGTCAAACGCATAGATCACTTCCAGATCGTCCGCGCCAATCTTCAGCGCATCAAAGAATCCCGAATAACCTGCCGTTTCAGCCGCTACCCGGTCGATGTACGTCTGGAACTTGGTCTTGACGCTGCGCGTCTGGCTCATGAAGGCCAATCCGCCCGCATCAAGCAGCATCTTCTCGATATTGGTCAACCGGGCCAGTTGCTCGCGCAGTTTCCCGACCACATGGTCCCGGATCATCCGGTCCGCTGCCCGCCGCGCGCCCATCTCCATGTAGCCCCGGAAACCGGGCAGCTTCGCCAACAATTCCTCAAACCCATTCCGGTCGCTCACAATACGGCTGTACAGATCATCACCCGTCATGAATGTTTACCTCCCTGATTTGGTCCGTTCTTGCCTAAGCATACAACAGGTTCCGCGCGCCTGACAAACTACACAATTTGGGTATTATTATGCCCTGATGCCACTATCACCACCGGAGACGAACACTATGGGCGCAAACCAACAGGGAGCCGACGCCACCACCGGGCGCTGGCTGACCATCCCCCGCACACTCTGTTTTATCACGCACGGCGACGACGTGCTGCTGCTCAAACGCAGCGAACACAAGCGCGTCTTTCCCGGCCAGTACAACGGCGTGGGCGGCCACATCGAGCGCGACGAAGACCCACTCAGCGGCGCGATCCGCGAGATGCGCGAGGAAACAGGCTTAGGGGTCCGCAACGTGCGCTTTCGCGGCACCATGCACGTTGACGTGGGCCACAACAACGGAATCCTGGTCTTTGTCTTCAGCGCCGAAGCAGACTCGCGCGATTTCACCAATTCCGACGAAGGCACACTCGAATGGGTGCCGCGTGACCGGATTCACACCCTGCCGCTGGTCGAAGACCTGCCGGTCTTGATTCCGCTGCTGTTCGAGGGTGATCCCGGCGCGCCGCAGAACGCAACCCCGTTCTTCGCCCATTCCAGCTATGACACCAACGATACCCTGATCATGCGCTTCGCCAAACCCTGGTAAAACGAGGAAAATTTGCACGTTTCCTCTGACTCATAATAAACTTTGGGCATGTGGGCCTATCGAGAACGCGCATTGTTATCCTTCACTCTGGTGATCGGGCTGTTGATCACCGGGGTGATTGTGGTTCCCGGCATGGCCCAACGAATCGCCCCCACACCTACACCGGATACCGTACCAACAGACCTCGGCACCATTATCCGCTATGACCTGCTGGAATTCAGCGTTCCGGTACCTGACGATTACGAGAATCCCTACGATCCCGCCGAAGTCAGCGTCAGGGCCACCTTCATTCCGCCCGGCGAGGGGGAAGCGCTGGCTGTATCAGGCTTCTACATGCAGCCTTACGAGCAGACCTGTATCGAGAACTGCGCCGCCGAAGAATTGGCCCCGCGTGGGGATGCCGGGTGGCGCGTGCGTTTCACGCCCGACCGGATCGGACAGTGGACCTATACCGTCAGCGTGCAGGATGCCAACGGCGCGCGTCTGATCCAGATGGGCGTTTTCCGCGTCATTCCGTCGGACGATTCCGGTTTTGTGCGCGTTGGCCTGAACCCGCGCTATTTCGCTTTCGAGGATGGCACGCCCTATTTCTCCATCGGTCAGAATCTCGGCTGGTCTTCCGAGGACCAGGGCGGTATTTTTGCCTACGAGCGCTGGCTGGATGCGCTCAGCGCGGCGGGCGCGAACTACGCCCGCGTGAACATTGACGTGCCCTGGTTCATCGGCCTGGACTGGCCCGGTCCCGCCGGGGATTACAGTGACGCCCAACAAGCCGCGTGGCGTCTGGACACCCTGTTGGCGATGGCCGAAGCGCGCGGTATTTACCTGCAACTGACGCTGCTGTGGCACCAGGGTTTCGCCAATTACACCGCGCCGCCGGTCGCGCTGCCTGCCGGACAATCCCGCCCGGAAATCGGCGTCGGTTGGGACGACAATCCCTATAACCTGGAAAACGGCGGCCCGCTCGACCGTCCTTCCGCCATCTTCCACGATGCGACCGCGCGCGCCCTGTTGCACCAGCGGCTCCAGTACGTGGTGGCGCGGTGGGGCTATAGCCCGCACGTCTTCGCGTGGGAAGTCGTGGATTCCATTGACAGCATGTTGGGCTACACACCGGCCCGCGCATTGCCCTGGCTGCAAGATGCGGTCAATTTCCTGCGCGAGATCGACCCGTACCACCACCTGATCACCGCCGGGGCCGACAAACCGGACACCACGTTATGGGATCAGGTCGCGCTTGATTTCACCCAGGCGCGTTATTACCAGCAGCGCCCCGAAGAAGACGGAACCGATCAGGTATCCGGCGCGCTAAACGCCATCAGTCCGGCATTCAGCGAACCGCCGCGCCCGGTGCTGCTGACCGATTTTTCGCTCAATCCCTGGTATGCGCCCCGCGACGACGATCCGACCGGCGTCCACGTCCGTAACACGCTCTGGGCCTCGGCGCTATCCGGCGCGGCGGGCGGTGCGATGACGTGGTGGTGGGACTCGTATATCGACCGCGCCGACCTGTACAACCTTTACACACCGCTGTCGCTTTTCAGCCACGCCGTCGCCTGGGACTCACCGGACCTGGAGCCGGTCCTGGTCAACGTAATCACGGAAAGTCCGCTGGTTTATGGCCCGCTGCGACTGGACGATTTTGACGGCAGTTTCCAGAACCCATCCCCGCCGGACGTGATATACCGACTGACTGCCGATGGCGCGGTCCCACCTACCGGGCAGATGTCCAGCTACCTGTACGGCCAGTTCAACATCGAGCGCAGCCGCCCGCAGACGTTTATAGTCGCCCCGCCTGTTGATACCAGACTCCGCATCGGGATACGCAGCGTATCATCCACCGCGCCCGCCCTGCTGACCATCGCCATCGACGGCGTAGAGGTTGCCCGCGTGGATTTCAGCCCGGCCAGCAAGGATATTATTGTGACAGTCCCAATCAACGCCGGGGAACATGTCGTTGTGCTGGACAATACCGGCCAGGACTGGCTGCAACTGGACTACATCGAGATCGCCCAATACCGCCCGCCGCTGCGCGTCCTGGCGCTGGCCGACCGCGTGCGCGGCGAAGCTATCGCCTGGGTGCATCACCGCGATTACACCTGGCAGATCGTCGCCGAAGGCAGCGCCCTGGATGCGCTCAATTTCGACCTGCGTTTTCCTAACATGCCGCCCGGTATTTACCGCGTCACGTTCTGGGATACCGGCACCGGCACCGTCATCGGCGAAGAAAGCCTGACGCTTGACGGGGGTTCCAGCAACGCCGCCGGGACGCTGCGCCTCAACCTGCTGCCCATCACGTCACAACTGGCCGTGCGCGCGGTGCGTGTCGCCGGACCGGAAATACAGGCCGCGCCGCCGGGAATCCAGGTCGTCACGCGGACGCCACAGGTCAGCCTGACACCGACCAATACCAGTTCGCCCACTGCGACCGATACCCTGTCGCCCATGCCTACACTCACCGCGACGGCGACTCCCACCGTTACCGGCACCGCGACCCATACATCGACGCCAACCGCGACCGATACCGGCACACCGACCCCAACGCTCACCGATACGCTCACGCTAACGACCACTCCAACCGCGACGGACACCCTCACGCCAACGCCAACCGCCACTCACACGGCGACCGATACCCCGACCCGGACGCCCACTGACACACCAACGCGCACGCCCACTGCAACCCAAACTCCCACCAGGACACCGACCAACACGCGCACGCCCACCGTCACCCCAATTCCTACCGGAACCAAGACGCCGACCAACACGCCGCGCCCCACACGCACCCGTCCGCCGCAAACGCCTCCGACCGGCCTGGAATAAATAAAGTCCAGCACGGTTTGATGGACTGTTTTTATCTGCGCCGATCTGTGCTTATCTGCGTTTCATTATTGATTCCGAATGCAAAAAACCGCCCGCTGAGGATCAGCCGGGCGGCTGCATGGTCCCTATACGCTGCGCTGCGGAGCGCGTTATTCCGGCTTACCCGCCGGTCAGCAGGTCCTTGAGCACCAGGAACGCCGGGCGCGGGCTGCCTGCCGGGTCCAGCAGGCTCCAGAAGCACTGGGAATCCGTGATCCCTGCCGCTTCGCAGAAATTCAGGTTCCACACGAACATCGGCCCCACGTAATTCGACTCGCGCCCAATCTGGAACGCGCGCAGAATGTACTGGGCCTGTTCATCCAGGCTGGTGAAGGTCACAAAGCCGAAACTCATCGGATCGGCTGGCTCAACACCCAGCCCGTCATTAGACCCCCAACCGAATTCGGTCGCCCATAGATAGGTGCTGCTATCGCCGTTTTCCACCATGATCGCGCGATAATCTTCCAACGTTTGCTTGAAGAAAAAGCTCGGATGATTATCCCATCCATTCACTGCCGGGCGGTTATGTTCGCAGCATGTGCTGTCCGCCGGATTCGCCCACCCCTTCGGGTGTACGCCTATCGCATCGGACACGTCCGCCAGCCCTGCCGCATACATGGCCCGCAGGAATACCCGGTCGTCAATCGCGTTCACGTTGTCATTCAACCCGGTTGGACCCAACCCCGCCGACACTACGACCGCGTTGGTATCGACCTGCTTGATCGCCGTATACGCCAGCTTCAGCAGTTCCACATAATCGGCAGCGCTGCGACCCTTTGGCGTATTCCACTCGCGGCGCAAGTTCGGCTCGTACCAGATTTCGTAAGCATCCACGCGCCCGGTATACCGCGCCGCTACTGCCCCTACGAAATTCGCATACGTCCGGTAATCTGCCGGTGGCCCGGTTTCCTCCGCCGAGTCGCGTGCCCATCCCGGTGCGCCCGTGATCGTGAGCAGGATGTTCACTCCGGCGTTATCCATCGCATCGACCATTTCATCCAGCGGCGTCCAGTTAATATTGCCGGACGTTGGCTCGTACAGCGCCCATTCGATCTGCTGGTGGACCCACGTTACGCCCAACTCGTTGGTCGCCATCATCACTCTTGCCATATCCTGATTGGGCAAAAAGACCTCGACGCCATACGCAAAATTGACGTTGGGCGGTGCGGGCATCATATCCGGTGATATCCCGTCATACGAGGGCGGCGCTTCTGCCACCGCTGCCGCTGCCGCCGGGACCGGAGTCGCCACCGGCACCGCTCCCGCCGCCGTTGACAGCGCGGCTGCCGTTCCGCCCACCGGGATGCGAATCTCCTGGCCAACGTAAATCAGGCTGGAATTGGTAATACCGTTATAATCCGCCACTATCGACGTCAGCAGGTTATATTTCAGCGAGATTCGGAACAAGTTCTCGCCAGCCTGCACGACATGAACTATTTCGGTCACGGGCGGGGGAGCCGGTGTCGGAGTCACTCCCGGCACCGGCAGCGGAATCGTCAAAACCAGGCCCGCATGGATCAGATTCGGATTCGTAATATTATTCGCTTGAACAATAGCTGCCACAGTCGTGCCATACTGCTCCGCAATGCGGGTCAGATTTTCGCCAGCCTTGACCGTGTGCTGCGTTGCCCCCCCACCCTGCGCCAATACCGCCAACGGAGTCAGCAGCACCGCCAGGATCAGGGACACTATCAACAGTCGCCGCACATATCGCATAATTAGGCCTCCTTTGAGTGGTGACATTTCGTCCTGTACATCATAGTACAGATCAAACGATAGCGCCATTCAAGAAAATAAACCTTTTTCCTATTTCCAAACTTTGTGTAATTTATCACAAAGATCGCTCTCGACTCACTCTCCCGACAAGTGTACAATTCGCCCGTCCATCAAAACAGGAGGTTGTGTGCAACTATGGCAGTCATCAAACCGTTTCGCGGCATCCGCTACAATCCCGAACGTTTTGAGAATTTGCAAGCCGTCGTCAGCCAACCCTACGACAAGATCGATCCCGATCTCCAACAACGCTATTACGATCTGAGTCCCTATAACATCGTGCGTATTATCCAGGGACAGACCATCCCCGGCGATCTCCCTGGCGGTCCCAACAACTACACCCGCGCCCGTGACTATTATCACCAGTGGCTCGATACCGGAATCCTGGTCCGCGAGGACCGGCCCGCTTTTTACGCCTACGAGCAAACGTTCAATGTGGGCGATCAAACCTATGTCCGGCTCGGCCTGATCGCCGCTGTCGAACTAACCGGATTTGATGAAGGGATCGTCCTCCCGCACGAGCGCACCCATAAAGGCCCCAAAGAAGACCGGCTCCGGCTGCTGTCTACGCTTCAGGCCAATACCGAGCAGATTTTTATGCTCTACCCCGACGAAGAGAACATCATCAACGGCCTGATCCGGCAGGCTATCGGAGATCGCGCGCCAGACATTGATATCACCGAAATCCGCGAAAACGACGTGCAGCAGCACCTCTGGATAATCACTGACCCGGCCATCCTGGACGCGATCCAGGCGCACATGGCTCCTAAGCGGAACCTGATCATTGCCGACGGCCATCACCGCTACGAAACCGGTCTGACCTACCGCGATCAGCAGCGCGCCGCGTATCCCGACGCCCCGCCCCAGGCCGCATTCAACTACATTGCGGCCATGCTGGTCAGCATGGATGATCCCGGCCTGGTGATCCTGCCCACTCACCGCGAAATCTGCCATTTTACTGTCCCGCGCAACGGTAACAACGGTAATGGGAATGGGAAACACAGCAGCGCAAATGCCAGCGCCATTACCATCCCGCAGCGCGCCCAAACCGATTTCACTGTCGAACCAGTGCCCGACCTGGCTACCTGCCTGAACACCATCAACGCGCATCCGACCGGTTACGCATTCGGCTTTTACGGCGGCCAGGATTTCTACGTCCTGACGCTGAAAGATCACCGCAGCGCCCAGGAATGCGGCACACTGGCCGTCAGCATCCTGCATCATCTGCTAATCGAGCAAATCGCCGGAGTCCCGGTCCAGGGTGTTGAAGACAAAACCATGATACGTTATCATCGCAGCGCACAAGAGGCGGTGGATAACGTCAACCAGGGTGCGGGCGATTTCGTATTTTTCCTGAGTCCGACTCGCATGGAAAATATCAAAGCCTGTGCCTCTCTCGGCGCAACCATGCCCCAGAAAAGCACCGATTTTTACCCGAAGGTCATTTCCGGCCTGGCGATACTGCCGGTCGGACCGGATGAGACGCTGTGAAAGCGAGTTAACATCATGGACACTGCCGCCGCCGTTTTCTGCCGGGCCACGCTGTATTCAGACGATGCGCTCTACATCCTGGCCCATCTGCCTCCCCAGGCGATCACGGCGGCGGCGGGCGTGCTGGCCGAGATCGGGACGCCGTTCAGCGCCCTGATCGCGGACAAAGACGAAATAACGCTGCTGCTGCCCCAGGAATATTGGGACGAGTTCGCCGGGCGGCTGCCCGATCACCGCGCGTCGGGCGATTATCGCCTGATAACGTTTGACCTGCCGCTGGAACCGGACCTGATCGGGTTCCTGGTGTTGGTCAGCCAGATATTAGCCGACGCGGGCGTCTCGATCCTGGCGCTCAGCAGCTTTGAGCGTGATCACATCCTGGTATCCGCTGCCCAGTTCCAAACCGCCTGGGACGCCCTGCGCGCCGCTCAGACAGGTCTGGCAAGTCAGTAAAATTTTCACCACAGAGACACCGAGCGCACAGAGAAGAAAAAACCTCTTTTCCCCTGTTCTTTCTCTTTAAAAAAGAACCTCCGTGTCCTCCATGTCCTCTGTGTCTCTGTGGTTCATCTTTTTGCCCCAATATCCGAATACACCCAGCCGTTAAGCCAGTTGGAACTCAGGCGGAAAACAGGATACAATGAAGCATGGACTTGCACATTCTCAACAATCCTAACCTGCTGCCGCCCGATCAAGTTGCTATCACACGGGTCGCAGCCACGCCGTACCCGGATCGCCGCCGTATTAAGGTCGAGATCGAGGTCACGCCGTTCAAGGAACGGCCCAACCTGGAAATCGCCATTCTGGACGGTGACGGCACCCCGGTTGCCAGCGCCAGCGTGATCGCCATCATGCAGTTTCAGATCGCGTTCAATCTGCATCTGCGCGGATTGCACGATCCGGCGGGCAACTACACGGCGCGGGTGTTGCTATATTATGAGGATGTCCAATCCCCCCAGGATACCGGTGAGGCGGTGCTGCATATCCCGCCCGCAGACACCGAGTCCGCGAGCGGCTGATTGCCAGGGATTCGTGGTGTAGTTAAAGGCATCTCAACGCGGTGGCTAGAAAAAAACTCGGCAAATACGAAATCATTGATCGGATCGGGCGTGGCGGCATGGCCGAAGTTTATCGCGGCTATCATGTGTCGCTGGATCGCTATGTCGCCATCAAACTCTTGCATCCGTTTCTGGCTGACGATCCGGAATTCAAAGACCGGTTCGAAAACGAAGCGCGCAACGTCGCCAAGCTCAAACATCCCAATATCGTCCAGGTATACGATTTTGAGTACGACGAGGGCGGCGACAGCTACTACATGGTAATGGAGCTGATCAACGGCCCTACCCTGAAGGATAAGCTGTTTGATCTTTCTACCAGCGGCGAACGTTTCGCCATCGCCGAAACGATCCGCATCATCAAAAGCGCGGCGGATGCCCTGGCCTACGCACACCAGCGCAACATGATCCACCGTGACGTGAAGCCCGCCAACCTGATGCTGGACGAAGACCAGCGCATGGTGCTCACCGACTTCGGCATCGCCAAAATTGTTACGGGCGCGCAGTTCACCGCCAGCGGCGGGATGGTCGGCACCCCGGCCTATATGTCGCCCGAACAGGGCTTAGGCGAAGCGGGTGACGAACGTTCCGACCTGTATTCGCTCGGCGCGATCCTGTACCAGATGGTCACGGGGCGGCTACCATTCGATGCCGACACCCCGCTGGCCGTAATCCTCAAACACGTCAATGAGCCGGTGCCATCGCCGCGCGCGGTAGCGCCCGACACGCCGGAAGACCTGGAAGCCATCATCTGCAAAGCGCTCGCCAAAGAACCGGGAGATCGCTATCAAACTGCCGATGGGCTGGTCCATGACCTGAACCAACTGGACGAAACCGGACAGCGCCGCCCATTCTACAGCCCGACACCGCCATCCATCGACCGCGAAACGCGCCCCGCGCCGCCAACGCCTGAGCAGCGCGCGCTGTTCGCCGCCGCCGCCGAGACTCCGCCGCTTGCGCCCGCTCCGATTCCGGCAGGGGTCGCCGCCGGACTATCAAAAAGCCCGGCACCATCTTCCATACCCGGCGCACCCGCCCGTTTGCATCCCGGCGGCGTACTGGGTCTGGCTGTAGGCATTGTCGTGATCGTGGCGCTGATTCTGCTCCTGTTCGGGGGCGATGATGGTCCGTTCGCCGGGCTGATCGCGGCAGAGAACGATACCGCCACACCGCAGCCTACCGTCACCGCCCTGGCCGCGCTGCCCGGCACTACCGAAACACCAACCACTGCACCGGATGCGATCCCAACCGGAATTTCGCCCCAAGCCACCACCGAAAGACAACCGACTGAGGCGATCCAGGAGCCTACGCAGACCGTGCCCACCACGATCCCGCTGCCGACCGATACACCGACGCTGACACCCTCGCTGACGCCAACATTGACCGACACGCCAACACTCACACCGTCGCCCACCGTCACGATCACGCCATCGCCCGACGTAACCGGGACTGCCCTGGTACATTTCTATGAAACGGAAGCCGCCGCGTCGCCCACACCCAACATTACCCAGACATTGAGCGCCTGCGATTTTGAATACATCGTTATCACGCCCACAACCTACCCGGCTCCGCCCACCGCCCGCGATTTTAACGACCCGCGCCTGGTGCCGACCGGTAACAATTTCGAGTTCGAGATCGTGCTGCGCAACGTGGGAACCTGCGAATGGCCCGAAAATGTGCGGATCACCTTCAACCCGGAACTGACCGCCAACCCTGATTCATCGGTCAATCTGGAACCCGTCCGCGCCGCCTGCGAGGATGTACCACTGCGACCCGGCATGAATTTCGCGCTCCAGCAGCAGCCCAACTTTTTCCTGCGCGAACCCGTCGGCGTGACGACCGAATCCGCGCCGCTGATCTTCACCGGCACCGCGCCGAACACCTTCGGCTGTTATTACGGCGTCTGGGACCTGTTGTATCCCAACAGCGACCTGCCCATTGGCCGCCCATTGGTCCTGGCAATCCGCGTCTGGACGGGCTGACGCAAACCAAAATTCAACCGTAGGGGCGCTGCTCGCCGCGCCCCAGAGTCACAAAAAAACATCCCCCTCCGGTTCGCAGAGGGGGATTTATTTTTAGAACGCTTGGGAATATTTAACCCTAGCTCAGCGGCACCGCCTGCACTACCAATCGCTGCGCGAACACGCCAAACGTCTGATCCCAGTCCGTACAGGTGATTAACGTCAGAGTCGGGCCATCGGTCGGCGCTGTGACCGTCCAATCGCTCGGATCGACTTTGGTTATGCTCTGCACCGCGAAGCGCCGCTCGATATCGCCTTCGATCACGATGATCTCATCACCGGGAACCAGTTGGTTCAAGGCCCAGAATGGCCCCGGCGTCCGCGCCCCTAGCTGGACATGCGCCGCCAGGACCGTATTGCCCCAGTGCGAATCCATCCAGGTCGTGCCTTCCAGCCAACCCACATAGTAGCCCAATCCACTGATCTCCCACTGCCGGTCCACGATGGGCAGATCGACAATCGGGATCGGGGCGGCGAACTGGTCCGCCAGCTTGGGGATCAGCAGCGCGCGCGGCCCGGCAGGAGTCGGCACCACGTAAGGCGTCGGCGTCGGCGGGAACGTCATCAGCAGACCTTCGGGGGTGGCGGACGCATCGCCCGCCACCACGTCACCCGGCG
>JAFGTJ010000467.1 GCA_016934195.1 Anaerolineae bacterium
CAGGCGCGTGCCGGAGTGTCCCATGCCGGTAATCAGAATGCACGTCATAGAATGTATTGCCTCACAATGCCCTGAACAGGACAGTCTATCAATTTACAGTATACCCGTTACAGGTGCTGTCGCAGAATGTGATCCAACCGGAGCGCACGCTGCGCCAGGGTGTGATCGCGCAGGGTGCGCGCCTGTCCAGCCGCGACGATACGCTGGCGTTCGTTCTCGTGATCCAGCAGATAACTGGCTCTGTCGGCGGCTTCCGCCGCGCTGCGATACGTCACGACCTCCACGTCCGGCTCGAACAGGTCCGCGATATTCTGTTTCCAGTCGGTCAGCAGGCAGGTTCCGACGCCGGTCGCCTCGTACAGCCGCATATTCGAGGCGTAGGCGGACCAGGCGTGCGCGTTCAGGCAGATTTTAAAACTGGACAGTAGTTGGTACATATCCAGGCCAAAAACGGGCGGCTGAGCTTTCTTTCCCAGCGCCGCGAAGACCGGTTCCCACTGTTGACGGAAGGTGCGCCGTTTGACCAGATCGTAACGCGGCAGCCGCGCCCCGACAGCATCCACCCCGGCGCGATGCAGCCCGGCCAGCGTCCCGTAATAGGCCCGGCGCGCGGTGCGCTTGAGGACGTGCCCGCTCTGGTCCGGTTGGCTCAGATCGTCCACCGTGCCATAAATGGTCAGGTCGATCCGCTGCGTGATATCGTGAAATAGTTGGGCGCGCTGCGTGTGGTAGTGCTCGCCAAACATCATATTACCGATGAAGCCCAACGCCACCGGATCGCTGTGTAGGGGGACTCCTGCCGGGAACCGTCCCAGCACAGCGGGATAAAAAGCGTGGTCCATGTGATCGCTTTTGAGTCCGGCTGCGCGGTAAAAATCGACATTTTCCGGCACGCAGGTCAGCACCAGATCGTGGACGCGGAAGAAATGCGCGTCTACAATTGGCTCGCCTGCCCATCCGACCACCAGCCGCAGCGATGACGCAACCTCGCGCACCCGCTGGATGAACTCCGCGCTCATATTGATATGGAGAATGTGCGGCTGGAAGGCTTTGATCTGGGCCAGCAGAATGTCATGATACCAATCGTCTTCGCGGTACGTGATACCGTGTTCCTGTGCCCACCGTTTTTGCATCGGCTCGATATTGGCGATGATGTGCTGCGTTTCGTAGCCGTACTGGGGCAGCTCGTCTACCAGATAATTCGCCCAGTTGAAGCCATCGGCCCAAAACACGGCGCGCTGTTCGGCATAGGACCGTTCCGCCAGTCCCGGATGCCGGGTATACATTTGTGTGATGTGCGCCTTATAGAAGTCGGGCACGAGTTGGTAGCGTAAGGTCATGCGCGCGCCATCCTCCCGGTGATCAGGTCGTGTAACTGTTCGACGCGCCGTGCGACGGTGTGATCGCGCAGGGTGCGGCGCTGTCCGGCGGCGGCAATCTCCCGGCGTTCGTCTTCGTGATCCAGCAGGTAGCGGACCTTCTCGACACATTCCGCCGCGCTACGATACGTCACGACTTCGCTATCCGGCGCGAACAGGTCCGCCAGATTGTCTTTCCAGTCGGTCAGCAGGCACGCACCCACTCCGGTCGCTTCGTACAGGCGCATGTTGGACGCGCTATTGGTCGAGGCGTCGATATGGGTATTGAGCACGATCCGGCTGTCGTGCAGCAGTTGGTACATAACCAGCCCGTACAGTGGCGGGTTGGCGCGGCGCGCGATGCGTTGATCGACCAGCGAGTCCAGCGAGGGGCGGTCGGGCCAGCGCGCGACCTTGCCGATTCCTGGCAGCGCCGCCAGCATCTTTTCCGGTATCCCGATCCGCTGCGCGCCCTGCACGGCGTCATAGGCCAGTTGGCGCGCCCGCTGCGCCGTGATCTGTTTCCGCGAAAGCCGCCGTAATTTCGACCAGACCTGTAAATCGGTCCGGCGCACCAGTTCGGCCAGCAGGCGCTCGCGCTCATGGTGGTAGCGATTGGTTTTCAGCACCGAGCCGGAGAAGGCAAAATCCACGCGGGGCGGGGCGCTGGTGTCGATGCGATCCAGAATTTCCGGCGCGAAAGCGTGATGGACAAGGTGCGCAGATAGATCGTGCTGCCGGAAGTGCTGCACCAGTTCGGGAATATTGGAGATGATCAGGTCGAATTCCGCGAAGGTGGGCAGATCGTCGGACGGCGCGCCGGTTGCGACCAGCATTAGCCGGATCGAGGGACATTCCACGCGCAGCCGCCGCAGGTCGTCCGCTTTAAAGACGGCTGATCCACCGGTCACGAATAGCACTTCCGGCTGAAAGTGCTTGATTTGGGCAATGGCGATGGCCTGCATCCAGTTCTCAGAAGCAACCTCAACGCCGTGTTCGCGTGCCCACCGCTGCTGCATGGGCGCGGCGTTGGCGACCACTTCCTGCGTTTCATAGCCCAGGCGATCAAACGCCCGCGTGTAGAAATCCGCCATGCCGATACTTTCGGCCATCAGTGCAGCGTACTGCGCGGCGTATGGCCCGGACTCCAGACCGGGATGTGCAGCGTAAAACTGTTCCAGGTTGTCGGGATAATACCGGGCAATTTTGAACAGGCGAAAGCTCATCAGGATCAGTCCAATAATCAGTCCAGAAAATCGTCAGGATCGAGTCGCTTGCCGACCCGGTTCAGCGCGGCATCAATCACGCCCCGCGTCACGTAATAGACTTCCGATTCGGGCCGGTCGCGCCGCGCCCAGATCGTATATTTCAGCCATGCCGGGATCGCCGTTTTCAGACTGCGCCGGATTTCCTTTTTATAGACGTCCGGTTGGTGCCGCTTGAGCATGATCAACTCGCTGCGCGTTTTGTAGTAACGGCGCAGCACCAATAAGCGTTGGCTGCCGGTGGTCGATCCCCGGCGCTGGTGGATGATTGTCGAGCGCGTGACCATGATCACCGGCACGCCCGCCGCCCGCATCCGGTAGCAGTAGTCGGTTTCCTCACCGAAAAAGAAAAATTCCTCGTCCATAAATCCGTGCTGCCGGACCAGACTCAGCGGAACCATAAAACTGCTGCCGTTGGCGTCGGTGACGGAACGATCCGGCAGGCTGGGATCGTAGGATTTGCCGCTCAGCGGGTTATAGGGTTGGGACACCTGTGGTTGGCCGTTCGCGTCCAGATCGCGCCCGCCGCCGAACGTGATTTTTCGGGGCACATCTTCCGACAGCGAAAAACTGCCGTACAGCGCGTCACCGTCACGCTGGTAGGCTTCCACCAGCGCGGAGAGCGTTTCGGTATTGGCGGTGGCGTCGTTGTTGAGCATCCACAGTAATTCCGCGCCGTCGGCCAGCGCGCGATCCTTTACGACGCGGTGTCCGGCGGCAAAACCCAGGTTGGTATCAGACCGGATAATCTCCACATCAGGAAACGCGGTCTGAATCTGCGCGACCGAATCATCGCGGGAAGCGTTATCGACCACCAGCACCTTGTAATCATCATAGTTCAGCGCGGCCAGCGATTCCAGGCACGCGATAGTCAGATCGGGCCGGTTCCAGTTCAGGATCGAGACGTACACCAGGGGAGCCATTATATTACTGTCCGATCCGGGCCAACGTGTCCTGCCGGGCACGTTCTAATTCGGCGTAGATCGGCGCGCACGGCGGCACCAGCCGCGCCGCCCACCGGGATTTAAGCGGCATCCGGTCCGTCGTGAGCAGGGCCGGATCATAAACCGCCGCCGCGTCTACCGGCTGCAAGGCGAAATCCCACGTCCGGTTGATATAGGCTAACAGGTTATTTCCGTGCGCCAGCAGGTCATCGACGTGCATCACCAACGTACTGTCAGGATACGCCGCTGCGAACGCCAGCGCGTCCCGGTTATAGCGGCACCACACGCGCAAATACAGGCGCAGCGCGGACACGTTGGCGAACGAATTTTTGACACGCAGCCCGCCGCGCCGAACGACCTTGATCGCCCGATTGCGGCCTGGGACGCTCTGCGTATCGCGCTTGTACTGGCGGCGCAGCAGCGAATCGGCGACCTGGTAATAGGGCCGGTATACCACCAGCACGCGCATACCGGGCAGCAGCGTTTTCCAGAAATCCAGCAAAAGCGTGGTGCGCGGGTCCTTCCAGCCCCATTGGGACTGGTCGCGCCGTGCGTCGATCAAATGCTGCGCGTCGTTATGATGCGCCGCGTCCACCGTGATCGGCTGGCCGCCTGCCACGAGGTAATTGAAGCCGTTATCGCGCAGAATCACGCGCTGGAACTGGGAAAAATCCTTGTCCTCATAATGCCCGGCAGGATTCGAGTAATCCGCCGGGACGAGGTTGCCGCCCACGTACAACCCGCAGCTTTCCAGCCAGTTAGCCACCAGCGAGGTTCCCGACCGGTGCATTCCGGCCACGACCAATACGCGCGCGTTGGTGTCAGGAGTCATACATTACCGGACCTTTGGGCGAAATCGCAGGATGCGCCCTTCTTGAACAGACAAATATATCCAGCCTTCCGAACTGACCACCACATCAAACGGGTGTTGGGGAAAAAATCCCCGGCCCGACAGCGAAAACTGCTCCAATGGATCAAAGAAATACGTCGAATACTGGCTTGCGGGCGCGATCCGCCGGACCAGTCCGTCCGGTTGGCCCGCTTCATCGAATACCGCCGCCGCCAGCGCATACCCACGCGGCTCCGGCGTGGTCCATGATCCGTTGAGCGCGACAATCAGATCGTCCGCGAGATTGGGAAACGCATCGCCGGGATAAAACGCGATCCCGGTCGGCGTGCTCTGGTGCGGGAACGTGACGGATGGTTGTTCGCAGTCCTCGCAAACGGGAAACCCGTAGTCCGCACCGGGAATCACGAGGTTCAGTTCATCCGGCAGCCCCTCGACCCCAATAGCAGGTTCCACCACGCCGCTGTCCACGATCCACAGGTCGCCGGTCACGGGATGCCAGTCAAAATCCGCCGGGTAGCGAAGGCCGCTCGCCTCGACGCGC
>JAFGTJ010000086.1 GCA_016934195.1 Anaerolineae bacterium
AGCCGGACGACTTCGCTGGCCTGCGGGCCTTTGGGACCCTCGGTAATGGAGAATTCGACGCGCTCGCCTTCTTCCAGGACCTTATAGCCGCCCATCGCAATCGCGCTGTAGTGGACAAAAACGTCCGAGTCGGACCCTTCGGGCTGGATGAAACCGAAGCCCTTCTGGGCATTAAACCATTTGACGGTGCCGGTTAAACGATCAGACATACCAGGAAATACTCCTTATCCCACAGGTAAAACTAAAAGCGTGGTGGGGGTGTTGCCGATACTGCACACAACCTGCTCCACTACGTTCCCGATTTTAGTCAGACCTGGGGGGACTGTCAACACGTTTGCTGCTCAAGAATGGGCAAGGTACAGGACGCGCATCAAGTGAGATCGACTCCCATCAAAAATCTCGTGTACTCTATATATAGCAGTAAACACCCCCCAAAAAAATATTCTATTGTAGAGGTACCCATCACATGAACCCGCATATTTTTTCCCCATATCGCACATTTTTCAGGAAAACCCTCTTCTTCCGAAGCAAGGTGATCGCACTCCTGGCGCTTTCGATTCAGGGTTTGCTGTTCGCTGTGCCGTCTCCTGTCCACGCGGCGCTCTTTGAGGTATCGAATGCGGCTGAGTTAATCGCGGCCATTAATGCGGCCAACGCCACGACCACGCCGGACATTATCTCATTGGCCGCCGACATCACCCTGACAGACGGCCTGCCAGTGATCACCAGTCGCATCACTATTCTGGGCAACGGGCATACCATCCAACGCGACACCGGTGCCGAAACACCGGAATTCCGGGTCCTCTCCGTATATGACGGCAATCTGACACTCATCGAAGCGCGCATTACGGGTGGTGTTGCGAATGGTGGTGGCGGTATCAGTTGCCGTGAAGGAACGCTGACGGTGATCGGCAGCGTTTTTCAGAATAACCAGGCCACCGGCAGTTCAACATCTCGTAACAATGGCGGTGGCATCAGTGCAACAGAAAGCACACTGACGGTGATCAACAGTGTATTTTCTAACAACCGGTCAACAGGCGATACGAGTGTTGGCGGCGGCATTGCGCTCCTGTTAAGCACGGCGACGGTCATTAACAGCACGTTTTCCGGCAACCAGGCCGATGTTGCAGGCGGTATCGTGAACAGCGACAGCCAATTGACGGTGACTCGCAGCACCTTCGTGAACAACATCGCCACCGGGAGTTTGGGGGTCGGTGGCGGTCTTGGTAACGCAGGTACACTGACGATCACGAATAGCACGTTCTCCGGCAATCAAGCGGATAACGAAGGCGGCGCTATCTACAATCAGTACACTACGTTGACGGTGACGAACAGCACTTTTTCTGATAATCGGGCGGGCACAGGCGGCGCTATCTTCAACGAGGAAGGGGCAATGGCGCTGGTAACGAACAGTATCCTTGCCAGCAACAGCGCACCAACCGGCGCGAACTGCCATAATGACGGGACCTATGATCCCGCCAGCGCGAACAACCTGGAATATGGCACCTCCGGCCAGTGCCCCAGTGTCGTCCAGACCGGCGATCCGCTGCTTGCTCCGCTGGCGGATAACGGCGGACCGACGCAAACAATGGCATTGGACGAGGGCAGCGCTGCTATTAATACCGCCGATCCGTCCGCCTGCTCGCTCACGGACCAGCGTTATTACAGCCGTGTCGATACCTGTGATATCGGCGCATACGAGTACCAGGGCGCGGCTCTTTTCGTTTCGCCTATGCTCACCAAGACATTTGATCCGGCCACGATTGCGGCAGGTGCCGAATCTGTCTTGATCATCACCCTGAACAATCCGAATGCCGTGCCCCTGACATCCGTGTATTTTACCGACCTGCTCCCAGCCGTTGTCACTGTTGTAGGGGGCGAGTCTACCACCTGTGGGGCGGGAACGATTGACGCCCCGGTGAACAGTGCGGTGATCCATGCTCGCGATCTGACGGTCCCTGCTGGTGGTGCATGTACGGTCACGGTCAGAGTGACAAGCACGGTTCTCGGCACGCACACTAACACGCTTGATACGGTGTTCACTACCGAAACAAGCACAACCGCGCTGCAAGGGGTAAGCGCTATTCTAACAGTGACGGTTGAACCAGAGACTCTCCTGTCATACGATGTATTTGACCCGGCGATCAGCAAAATCGGGGTGCTGTTGCCCGGTGGTTTGGGACTGCCCGGCGAAACAATTACCTGGCAGATCACAGTCGTGGGTGGTGGGGTTGCAGCAAGTGATGTCGTTGTAACAGACGCCCTTCCCCCTGGACTGCGCATCGACACCGTGAGCACCAGTAAGGGATCGTACAGCCTTAGTGGTCAAACGGTCGTGTTTACCATCGGTTCTCTGGCTCCGGGTGAGGGTGTGCAGTTGGCTATTCAGACCACAGTGATCAACAGCCCGCCGGATGCCGTGTTCGTTAACACGGCCACCCTGACCGGCGGCGGTGTGACCGAATCCGCGACAGCTACGGTCAGTGTAGTAACCGGCCTGCCCAGCACCGGCTACCCTGCCCGGTAGCGCAATTGGGTCCGAAGCAGGTGGTACACAGTGGCGGAAGTTCGCCGCCGGGCGTAGGGGCGGGTTTCGAAACCCGCCCCTGGGCGTTGCTCACTGTGCCCCTACAAAAACATCCGGCCATTTTTGACTGGTTTGTCTATTGGCGTAAGCAGCGGGTCCGGTATCAAAGCGGCACACTCACTTCGGGAATCTCCGCACCTCACCTCACCGCCCGCCGAACACCCCCCGCAAGAATAGGACCCCGGCCAGGGCCAACCCGACCGCGCTGAGGGTATGTTCCCCGGCGGCATACAGGATCGCGCCGCTGATCGCCAGCCCGCCGAACAGCACCGCGCTGGCAAGCCGCCGAATCACACCTTCCATACGGTCCAGGCGGCGCTCCAACTCCGGCGTGAGCGCGGCCTGCACCGACAGATCGCCCCGGTCGGCGCGGCGCAGCACGTCATCGGCCAGCGCGGGCAGAGACGCGACTCGCCGTCCCATGTCCAGCAGCAGCATAAACGTCTGCCGCGAGGCCAGCGCCCGCCATAAATTCGCCGGGGACGCGCCCGGTGTACCCGGTATGGGGGGGATGGTTTCGCCATTACCGGCCAGCAGGCGCTCCACGAAGGGATACACCTCTTTCCAGGGATCGAAATCGGGATTGAGTCCGGTGCAAATGCCCGCCAGGATGCCTACACAGCGCGCCAGCACGATAAAATCCTGCGGCACCTGGAACGGCAGCGTAAACAGCAGGTCGCTAAACTCGCGGCTCAGATCGGCCATTTCGGTGAACTGCATCCCGCTGATCTCGGACAGGTTCATGCCCCACACGCGATCAAAGGCGGCGCGGGCGGCTTGCTCGATGCGGTCCAGGTCCGCGCCGGGCAGCAGCACGCCCAACTGCTGGTACGACTCGACCAGCCGCCGCGCGTCCCGCGTTGCCAGCGCGATCAGGGTTTCGCTCAGTCCCGCCACGATCTCTTCGGTGACGCGGCCCGCCATGCCAAAATCCACGAACACCAGGTAAAAGGGGCGTCCCAACAACGGTTGGCCGCTGGCGTGCTGGCCGCTGCCCGGTGAGGCGTCATCCGGCAGGGGATATACAAACAGGTTGCCGGGATGCGGGTCGGCATGAAAAAACCGTTTGGTGAAGATCATCCACAAGTAGGTATTGATCAGCCGCCGCGCCACGTCGCACCGGTCGATGCCCGCCGCCGTGATACGCTCGTAGTCGGTGATCTTGATGGCGCTGACGTCTTCCAGCGTCAGGACGCGCGGCGTGGTGTGCGCCCGGTAGACCTGCGGAATGTAGATGCCTTTGTCCTGGGCGAACAGGTCGCGGAACGCTTCGGCGTGGGCGGCTTCCAGCGTATAATCCAGTTCGTCCCACAGCACCGCGCTGAACTCGTCCAGCAGGGCGGGCACATTAGCGCGGCGGCGGATAAACGGAATCCGCATGGCCCACCGTCCCACGACCGCCAGCGCCGCCAGATCGGTGTGAACCAACACGCGGATACCCGGTCGCTGCACCTTGACCACGACGCGGGTTCCGTCCAGCAGGTGGGCGCGGTGCGCCTGTCCCAGTGACGCCGCCGCCACCGGAACCGGATCGAAGCGGGCGAAAACCGTTTCCGGCGGGCCGAGTTCGCCCGCCAATGTCTTGCGGATCAGGTCAGACGGCACGGTCGGCACTTCGTCCTGCAAGGTCGCCAGCACCCGGATCACGTCCGGCGGCAGAATGTCTACGCGGCTGGAAATGAACTGGCCGAGCTTGATCATCACGCCGCCCATCGCGACCGCTAAGGCGCGAAATTCGCCCGCCCAGCGCTGCATCCGGGCCGCGCGTCCGCGCCCGATGCGCCGTTCCCCGATCAGCCGCCGCAGGACCAGTTCCCAGCCCAGCACGCGGACGAACAGCCACGCCGCAAACCGCAGCGTCCGCCAGTAGCGCCGCCACTGGATCGGGTAGGTATCGGGATCAGGGCGCGTATGGGCGGGCGGTTCGGGATCGGGAAACAGCATGGGGACCTCGTTTACTGGTTGCCGGTGGATTGTCCCTGGTTTATACCTGTTCCGGCAGGTGAATGGCAAATCGGCAGCGATCATCCCCTCTCAGGATCGACTCGTCCAGTTCCACGCGCAGCGGTTGCCCTAAAATGCCTTCCCATAACTGCGTGGGCCAGCCCGTCCCGCAGTAACAAAACGTCGCGGAGAGGTCCTGGCCGGACAGGATCGCGGCCTGCACCATGCCGCAGTAACAGTACGCGGCGCGTTTTTCTGCCGGGTCGGTGGCGGCGGCGTGTTCGTCGGGACGAAACGGGCGCTTGCTGGAATAAATCACCCGCCCGTCGCGCTCCAGCACGCCGTAATAACCGTCCGATTTCATGCGTTCCAGCAGCGCATCCAGGTTGCCCAGGTCGTCCAGTGTGCCGCCCAGTTCCTCGTACCAGCCGCGCGCCTTTTCGATGCGTTCCGGCGGGAAGATGTGCGCGCAGCGGGACACGATCTGTTTGCGCGCCGACTCGTCCGGCACGGCCTCGTTCAACCGGGCTATCGTCGCAGTGGCCCACGTCGCGCGCTCGATGGCGGGCGTATCGGCGTATAGGCCCGCGCTCCCGGCCATGATCGCCCGCCGCGCGTCCGGCCCGACCTGTTGATCCAGTCCTTCCGCCAGACGTTCCAACCAGACCGGCATGTGCAGCGGGGCCTGGATTTCGAGCGTGCCAGCATCCGGGTGCAGTTCGCGGTAGAGCACGGTATCGGCCCAGGTGATGCGCTGCTCCACGCTGTAGGTCCACATCTCGCCCCAGCGCTGGCGCATCTCGGCGGCGGGTCCAGCCAGACACAGCACGTCCACACCGGGCAGTATCCATTGGGTGATCGCCGGATCGCCGGGACCGGTTATTTCAGCGGATTCGACTACCGGGAAACACACTTCCAGGTCATGTTGGCCGCTTGCACGGTCCAGGCGGTGATAGAGGCACCAGCCCGGCCCGGTGATGTGCGGCTCGATGCGTGCGCGCAGG
>JAFGTJ010000087.1 GCA_016934195.1 Anaerolineae bacterium
CCGCCCAACTGCACGATCACGCCTTTGAGCGGCTGTTCGCGCTCGACAATCGCCAGCACATGCTCCAACGTCAGCGGCTCGAAATACAGGCGATCCGAGGTGTCATAATCGGTGCTGACGGTTTCGGGGTTACAGTTCACCATCACGCTTTCGTAGCCCGCTTCGCGCACCGTCCAGGCGGCGTGAACGCAGCAGTAATCAAACTCGATCCCCTGGCCGATCCGGTTGGGTCCGCTGCCCAGGATGATCACCTTCTCACGCTCGGAAGGCGGCGCTTCGCTTTCGGATTCGTAGCCGCTGTACAGGTACGGCGTGAACGATTCAAATTCCGCCGCGCAGGTGTCCACGATATGAAAGGTCGGGACAATATCCAGGGCCGCGCGCCGCTGCTGCACCGCGTCCCCGGTTGTTTCTTCGGTCATCAATAGACTGGCAATATGATCGTCGGCAAATCCCATGCGTTTTGCGGCGCGCAGCAGGCCCGGCGGCAGTCCGTCCAGCGTGCCACACGCTGCGATGGCGTTTTCCATATCCACGATTTCGGCCAACTGCGCGATGAACCAGGGATCGATCTGGCTGGCGGCGGCCAGATCATCCGGTGACGCCTCACCCGTGCCCAGTGCTTCCCAGATCGCCCACAACCGGTCCTGGCGCGGCACGGCGAGGCTGTCCAGGTTGCCATCCCACACAGTTTGACCGGGCGTGGGATACGGTGAGCGCGAGAGTTCCAGCGACCGCAACCCCTTGAGCAACGCTTCTTTGAATGTGCGCCCGATGGACATTGCCTCACCGACCGATTTCATCTGCGGGCCAAGCGTCTGATCCACGCCGGGGAATTTTTCAAACGCCCAGCGGGGCAGTTTGGCAACCACGTAGTCAATGCTTGGTTCAAAGGCGGCGGTCGTGGTGCGCGTAATATCGTTGCGCAGTTCGTCCAGGCTGTATCCCACCGCCAGCAGCGCCGCGAGCTTGGCAATCGGGAAGCCAGTCGCTTTGCTGGCAAGCGCCGACGACCGGCTGACACGCGGATTCATCTCGATCACCAGGATACGCCCATCACGCGGATTGACGGCAAACTGGACATTCGCGCCGCCGGTTTCGACGCCAATGGTTTGCATCACCACACGGGCCATATCGCGCAGCCGCTGGTATTCGCGGTCGGTCAGCGTCATGGCCGGGGCCACCGTGATCGAATCGCCGGTATGTACGCCCATCGGATCGATGTTTTCAATCGAGCACACCACCACAAAATTCTGGTTGCGGTCGCTCATAACCTCCAGCTCAAATTCCTTCCAGCCGAGCACACTTTCCTCGACCAATACGCTGTGGACCGGGCTTTCGCTCAGGCCGAAAGTCACTTTTTCGTCTAATTCGTCCGGCGTGTACGCGATCCCACCGCCGCTGCCGCCCAACGTGAACGAGGGGCGAATCAGCAGCGGGTAGCGTCCGATCTCCGCCGCAGCGGTGCGCGCTTCTTCCAGCGAATGGACCATCGCGCCCTGGGGTGTGTCCAAACCCGCATCCAGCATCGCCTGCCGGAATAACTGGCGATCTTCGGCCAACCGCATCGCGTCCAGGCTGGCCCCGATCAACTCCACGCCCGCGCGCTCTAATGTGCCGCGTTCGGCCAATGCAATCGCGGCATTCAGCCCGGTTTGCCCGCCAACGGTCGGCAGCAGCGCGTCGGGACGTTCCTTGTCAATGATCAGTTCCAGCACGTCGGGCGACAGCGGCTCGATATAGGTCGCATCAGCCAGATCGGGATCGGTCATGATGGTGGCGGGATTACTGTTGACCAGCACCACGCGGTAGCCTTCGGCCCGCAGCGCCTTGACCGCCTGGGTGCCGCTGTAATCAAATTCGGCGGCCTGCCCGATCACAATCGGTCCGGCCCCAATAATCAGGATGGTTTTTAGATCGGTTCGTTTGGGCATGGGAAAATCAAGCCTCTTGGCTGGCGGGCGCTTTACGAGCGGCCATCAACTGCACAAATTCGATGAACAGGGGATCGGCATCATGCGGACCGGGCGCGGCTTCCGGGTGGTACTGGATGCTGAGCACCGGCAGCGTTTTATGGCGCATCCCTTCGCAGCAGCCGTCGTTTAGATTGGTGTGCGTCACGTCCACGTCAGGCGGCAGCGTGGCGGGATCGACGGCGAAATTATGGTTGTGCGCGCTGATCTCGACCCGCCCGCTGGGCAGATGTTTCACCGGCTGGTTGCCGCCGTGATGCCCGAACTTGAGCCGGTACGTTTGCCCGCCAAACGCCTGCCCTAAAATCTGGTGTCCCAGGCAAATGCCAAAGACCGGAACCTGTCCCAACAGGTCTTTGACCGCCTGGACCGCATATGGCAGCGCTGCCGGATCGCCGGGACCGTTGCTCAAAAATATACCGTCCGGTTCCAGCGCCAGCACGTCCGCCGCCGGAGTAAACGCGGGCACGACCGTCACGCGGCAGCCATACGCCGTCAAGCGCCGCAGAATATTGTGCTTGATGCCGAAATCATACGCGACGACATGAAATCCATCCGGCGGAATGATTGTTCCTTCAGGTAATACCCACTGCCGGAACTCCCACGCCGCCGGGGTTGCGTCTTCCCAGGCGTAGGGCGTTTCACACGTCACCTGCCGCGCCATGTCCTGACCGTCCAAGCCCGGCCAATTGCGCGCCTGCCGGATCAGATCATCGTCCGAGATCGCCGGATCGGTGGTCAGCGCGCCTTTGAGAGTGCCGCAGGACCGCAGGCGGTGGGTCAGGGCGCGGGTATCAATACCGGAGATACCGGGGCAATCCTGCTCAGAAAGCCAGTGATCCAGTGTGTCGGACGCGCGCCAGTTGGACACGCACGGGCTGAGTTCCCGAACAATAAGCCCGCTCAGAAAAACCTGGCGGGCTTCGTGATCATCGGGGTTGATGCCGGTATTGCCGATCTGGGGCGCTGTCATCACGACAATCTGCCCTGCGTAGCTCGGATCGGTCAAAATTTCCTGGTAGCCGGTCATGCTGGTGTTAAAGACCACTTCGCCTAATCGCGTGCCGCCCGCGCCAAACGCCCGCCCGCGCCAGATCGAGCCGTCTTCCAGCGCCAGCCGTGCCGGTATGTGTGCTGTCTGCATGAATCAGTCCCTATCCTGATTGGACACCGGAGTATACATAACACGGTTAGGGCCGCTCAGCCAGGGTCATTTTGACCAAACGTGGCGCGAGCGGGTGGGAAGCCACCCAAACTGCCCCAATTGAGTGAAAAAATCCCGATTGGTATGGTTATGGTATTGTAAGGCAATTGGCTTTTACAGATAGGTGTTTTGTAAGGTGAAGATGATAAAAATATAATGATGTTATTTTTCCTGTGTAATCGAGTGCAATTTCCATGAGACAGATCGTCCGACGCTTCTTTAACCATTCTGGTGAAGAACGAGCGCTTTTGTTGCAAGCGCTGATTCACCTGATGGTCATTAAATTGGGTGTGGTGGTGCTGCCATTCAAAATAATGCACCGGCTGGTGTCTGCCCTTGTCCCGGAGGATAACCGCTCAATTTCAGGCGATACGGGCGAGATCGACCGGGTGATCTGGGCGATTCGGGCAGCGAGTCACTACGTTCCGCGCGCAACCTGTTTGCCGCAGGCGCTGGCAACCCAGGTAATGCTCGGACGGCGTGGATATTCTACCCAACTGTGCATCGGATTTATGCAGGATAACGACACGGGTCGTCTCAAGGGTCATGCCTGGGTCGAGAGGCAAGGGCAAATCCTCATTGGGGATATCGGGGTTTCCCAGTTTACCTTGCTCACGTCCCTGGAACAGTCCAGGTAAGCAGTATCACAATTACAAGTCCTATCCCAAATCTGTTTAACAGCGAGAAACCGGTGATGTCCGACCAATCCCAACAACCTTCCAGGCTGGCACCCAATCCCGACGTGATCGAGCAGGATATGGACGGGCAGTTGGTCCTGTTCCATTTGCAAACCAACCAGCTTTACCAGTTGAATACGACCGCCGCCCGGTTTTGGGAATTGATCCAGGCCGGTCACAATCTGGCAGAGATCAAGACGCAGTTGTTAACCGAGTTCGATGTCAGCCCGGAACAACTCGATGACGAACTGCGCACCATGACCGAGATGCTTCAAGAGCAAAAGTTGGTAACGGTTGATGACCCGCAGTAGCGTTTCACCCGCACAGTCAAGCGGTAAGGAGGCGGTTCCTCTTAAAGATCGGCAGACCAGCGAGTTTTGTGCGATCCTAACCAACTTACCCCACATCGTCCGCCTTTATTGAATCAGGAGAACCTATTAAGGAGCATTATGATGAAAAAACAGTGGGAACCGATGAAGATCACCCTGCCCGGTCATGTCGCCAAGATTGTGCAGTGTGGCGGCGGCACGCTTAGTGTTCCGACTCAGGATGATCGTGACCGTAACCGCCGTCGGCGGCGTTAGGGATTAAAGGCAAATTAGTTTGCCTGCAATCAGTCGGCTGGACCACTAACCCAGGCGGGGAAGCGGTCCAGCCCGCTTTAAGGCTTATTGATGCGGCCTGGCGGTAAGGAGGTGGTGTTTTTTGAGGCGACAAACTTGCAGGTTTTCCCGGTAACAATCAGCTTTTCAAAATCATCCATGTCCTGTTGAGTTACGTGGGAGGATTACGATGAAAAACCAACGGGAGCCTTCCAAGACCAAAAAACAGTGGGAACCGATGACGATGAACCGGCCTGGCAATATCGCTAAAATTGTACAGTCCGGTCTTGGCGGCATTAGTCTGGTAATTTATGACGCCGGCAATTAGACAGTAAAGTTTGCCTGACAACCTGCGGGCTGGACCGTTTCTCCCTGAGACGGTCCAGCACTTTGGGGAGCATACCATGTTGAAACTGAGCATCGAAAACCCGGCCCCGATACCCTCGGCGCATCCCAGCCTCACTGAAGAATGGCGCGATAATGACGGGATCGTGTGCGCGACCGGGTTTTGCACGGGGGAAGAATATTGGTTTCACCTGCGCGGACTGGCCGGTTTCCGGTTCGATGTCGTGTCGGATGAAGTAACCGCTATCCCGGTCGAAAACGCGCGCCGTGATTGGATCATCGATTCGTTTTACCGGAGCGCGCTGCCGCTGGTGTTACAGGTGCGGGGCAGCGAGGTGCTCCATGCCAGTGCGGTGATCATGCCAGCGGGCGTGGTTGCCTTTGGCGCGATCTCCGAAACCGGCAAATCCACCCTGGCGTATGCTTTCAGTCAGCGGGGATACGAGCAGTGGGCCGATGATGCTGTGCTGTTCAGTATTGATGGCGGCAGCGCGCACACCACGCAGCTACCGTTTGCGATCCGGCTGCGACCCGAATCCGCTTCTTTTTTTGGCCGGTCCACCGAGATAGACCTGGTACGAACCGGAACCGCGCCCGCTGCCGTTGAGATGCCGCTGGCGGCGGTATGTGCGCTGGCGCGACTGCCGGAAGACCAGGAATCGCCGCCGGTCGAGATTCGCCGCATTCGCGCAGCCGAGGCGCTAACGACATTACTCACTCATGCTTACTGCTTCAGTTTGCGGGATGTGGAACGCAAAAAGCTCATGATGCAAAACTACATGGCGCTGGCGGTAAATGTTCCTGTGCTAGAGGTTCGTTTTCGCCGGGGATTGGACCATCTACCGGCCATTCTCGACGCGATTGAGCAGGTTGTTTCCACAGACCGGACACCTGAAACCCAGGGCGTGCGGTAAATTCCCCCGTCATGTTGCCAAACACATCATCCAATACGCCAAACACACCCAGCGCGGGACCTCGTAGACTCGTACACCGCTTCGCCCACCTGAAACGCGCGCTCCGTCTAGTCTGGCAAAGCAGCCCGCGCTGGCTGGTTATCAACAGCGTGATGATCGCCATTCAGTCGGCGCTGCCACTGCTGGCGCTGTATCTCATGAAACTGATGCTTGATTCGGTAGCAGTGGCCCTGGATGCGACGGACAAAGACGCGGCCTTCCACGATGTCAGTCTTTGGATCGGCCTGAGCATGGGGCTGGTCATACTGGGTGTGATCATCCGGTCGCTGGCGGAACTGGCAAGCGAGGTGCAGGTCCAGTTCGTCACCAATCACATGTATGATATCATTCACGCCAAATCGCTTGAGGTCGATCTCGAATATTACGAAAATTCGGATTATTACAATACCCTGCACCGCGCCCAGGAAGAAGCCCCCTATCGCCCCGCGCATATTGTGAACAACCTGCTTCAAATAGGCCAAAACGGTCTTTCCCTGATTGCCATTGCCGGATTGCTGATGTCCGTCCACTGGGGAATTGCGATTGTGCTCCTGCTGGCGACCATCCCCGGCGTGATAGTTCGTATGAAATATGCTGGCAAAATGTATCATTGGCAGCGGCTGCGTACCCTGTTAGAACGTAAAACGTCGTATTTCGATTGGCTGCTGACCGGCGGCGAGTATGCCAAAGAAATTCGCTTATTCGACCTGGGATCGTTTTTTACCGGACGCCTGCAAGCGTCTCGCCAGCAGCTTCAAACGGAACGGCTGCGCATCATCACGCAGCGCTCGCTGTTAGGACTGGTCATCGAGGCAGGCGCGGCGCTGGCAATTTACGGAACGTTCGCCTTTATCGCATACCGGACCGTCTATGGCGATTTCACGCTGGGCGCGTTGGTCATGTATTACCAGGCGTTCCAGCGCGGCCAGAGTCTTTTACAGGGCTTTCTGAGCAGTCTGGCACGCCTTTATGAAGACAACCTGTTCCTGTCGAACCTGTACGAGTTCCTGGACCTGAAGAAAAAGATCGAAGAGCCAGCCACGCCCGCGCCCATCCCCCGGCCTATCCGGTCGGAAATCGTGTTTGATCGTGTGTCGTTCCGCTATGCTGGGAGCGAGGTCGATGCGCTAAGCGACGTCACGCTGCGTATTCGCCCCGGTGAAGTGGTCGCGGTGGTCGGTGAAAATGGTTCCGGCAAGACAACCCTGGTTAAACTGCTGTGCCGGTTGTATGATACGGGGAGCGGTTGTATTACAATTGACGGAACAGACATCCGGCAGTTTGAGACACGGGCGCTGCGCCGCGAGATCAGCGTGATTTTTCAAGACTACATCCAGTACCAGATGACCGCCCGCGAGAATATCTGGGTTGGGAATACGGCGCTTCCCCAGGATGATGAAGCGATTATCGCGGCGGCGCGCCAATCCGGGGCGGACGAGGTGCTGACCCGCCTGAAGCACGGCTATGATACGTTTTTGGGGCGATGGTTTGACGAAGACAGCACGGAACTGAGCATCGGCCAATGGCAAAAGGTGGCGCTGGCCCGCGCGTTTTTGCGTGATGCCCAGTTGGTCATTCTGGACGAACCCACCAGCGCGCTCGATGCCAAAGCGGAATACGAAGTGTTCCGGCAGTTTCGCCAACTGCTCAACGGGCGCGCCGCCGTGCTGATCAGCCACCGGATGTCAACCGTGAAACTGGCGGATCACATTTACGTGCTGCACCAGGGCAAGCTGATTGAAAGCGGCACCCATGACGAGTTGATGCACCTGAACGGCAGCTATGCCCGACTGTTTGAACTCCAGGCCCAATATTATCGTTGAGTGTCTTATGCGAAAAAATCCCGGCACTACTACCCATCAAGCCGAAATTGACCTGCTGCTCCTCTGTGCCCGCAGCCGCCTTACCCCCGCGCAAATTGCGCAGCTCCAGACATTAGCGAAACACGAGATCGACTGGGCTTATGTTGTCGATCTGGCGAACCGGCACGAGATCACGCCGCTGTTGTACCACAGTCTGCAAACCGGCTGCCCCGAACTCGTCCCGCCCGACTGCCTGGACGCACTGCGCGCCAGCTACCAGGCCATTACCCGGCATAATCTGGTATTGGCCGGACGGCTTATCGGCTTGATGCAGCTTTTCGCGGAGCACGACATTCAGGCCGTGCCCCTCAAGGGTCCCCTGCTGGCGGGCATCGCCTACGGTGATATCACGCTGCGGCAGTTTAGCGACCTGGATATCCTGGTGTGCTGCGACGATATCCTGCGGGCGCGCGATTTACTGCTGGATCAAGGCTACCGGGCGACGGAAACCAAATCAGCGGTACATTTCGAGGACCAACAGCACGATATCAGCCTCGTCCATGACGAAAGCCGGGTGCATGTCGAACTTCACCGGGAAATCGCCCAAAAATATTACGCCATGTCCCTTGACCCGGCTCCCCTGGTACAATCCGCCCAACCGGTCACATTCCTGGGTAAAACCGTGCCGGGGTTAAGACCGGATGCCTGGCTGCTGACGGTCTGTGCGCATGGAACCAAGCACGCCTGGGAACACTTGAAGTTTATCTGCGATGTGGGCGCGCTGCTCGAACGCTACCGGGAAATGGATTGGGACGCGGTCGGCCAACTGGCGCACCAGACCGGCACCGGGCGGGCGCTGTGGCTGGGGGTCGATCTGGCGCATGACCTGCTGGATGCGCCGCTGCCCCAGGATATCGTGCAGCAGATCGAACAAAATCCGCTCATTCAATCGCTGGCCGGACACGCTATCCGGCAGCTTTTCAGCGATACTACCGGACCGCTCGGAACCGTCCGGCTGCGGCTGAATCACCTGTGGTTCCAACTGCGCGTTCAAAAAGGATTCCGTCACAAGCTGCATTATCTCCGGTTCTTTATCACCTATTGGCTTCTACTCCCCGGCCCGGCGGATCGCAACATCGCCCTTCCGGGTAAACTGAACGGCCTCCACTTTGTCCTTCGCCCGTTCCGGCTCCTCATTCACTATGGACTGGGTTCCCTTAAACAAGCCTGGAAACGCGCCCGGAGCACCCGCCTTACTGTAATTCCTTAACATTTCCTCAACATATCATTTTGCCTCGAATCCACAAATTGGGCATTTTTGTCCCTGCTCACCGGCCTTACATCGGCTATAATGTGGGATATTGAGCAATTTTTTTGGATAATGAGGGATATTTACGCCTCCCATGCAATGGCAACGTTGGCGGTGGTTGTGGATTTGGGTGGGGGTCCTGGTGGCAGGCTGCGGACAGCTCTGGTCTTCGGAGAGCACACCCGCCCCTACCAGAGAGCCTACGCTGCCTTTACTGGGATATACCCTGCTGCCGCCTACCGTCGCACCGGGCGCGTGGGTCTTGCAGACGGCCACTCCCCTGATCGCCGCCGACGGCAGCACACCATTTTCGCCGGTTACCATGCGGTTGATGATCGTTGGTCCCGCGTGTTACAATACCCCGGTTGGCAGCCTGGTGTGTTTGGGACAGGTCCACAACACGCTGGATGACCCGGTGGAACAGGTCACGGTTGAGGTCCAATTGGTCGCGCGCGACGGCACGCGGTTAGCCGTTGGTGAAGGACTGCTATCACGTTGGCTGCTGCCTGCCGGAGCCACCGGCCCGTACCGGGTGCTGTTCGAGTCGGTGCCGGAAGGATACGCCGGGGCAGTTCCCGTCGTGACAGCGGGGCGCATCGCCCCCAACAACCACTACGCTGATCTCGCGCTGCGCCAGGTATCAGGCCGGTTTGTACTGAACCAGTACCAGATCACACTGTCGGTAGTCAACAAAAGCGCCCTGCCTGCCGATCACCTGGCTGTGACCATGCTGCTGCTGAACGAATCAGGCCAGATCACCGGCTTCCGGCAGGTTTACCTGGACGCGGACCGGCGGCTGAATCCCGGCGAATCGCTGGCGATGACGCTCAAGGTGATTCCCCAGGGACCCAACACAGTCGGGTTTGAAGCGTTCGCCGAAGGCGTGTTGGTTCCAAGATGAAACCGGGCTGCGGCAGTCTCAGACCGCTTCACCAGTCCGACATTACACAAATTCCCAATAAATTCGTATAAATAGCCCTTTGGGACCGATCCAATTCGTACCTTGTGCATAATGCTGAAGCGAGGCCCACTCAGCATGATAAAATCCGACACCCACGCTACACAGCGCAGCGGTTCGCACCGTATAACAAAAACAGTAGCGTCGCACATTTAGGAGGCGAGCTTCATCATGAGCATCAGCCAATTAGGACGAGAAATTAACGAATCCCCAACCCTTAAACTTAATGAGGAAGCCCAATCCCTGCGGGCCAGGGGAGAACCGGTGGTCAATCTGACCGCCGGAGAACCAAAAAATAAGGCCCCTATTACCGCGATTTTAGGGTCCGCCGCCAAGCTGCGGGATGCTGAAATTAAGTACGTCCCGGTAAGCGGCACCAAGTCGCTAAAACAGGCCATTATTCACTACACCGAGGAGAATTATGGCCGTCTGGTCGCGCCGGACAACATTATTGTGTCTACCGGGGCCAAGCAAGCGCTGTATAATCTCCTGTTTTCCATCATTGACCCGCAAGACGAGGTAATCATCCTGGCCCCGTACTGGGTGAGCTATCCCGAAATGGTCAAGATGGTACACGGTATCCCGGTCATCGTCACGCCAGAGGACGGCACGTTCCATCACCGCATGGAAGAAATCGAAGAATCGGTCAGTTCCTATACCAAAGCCATTATCGTCAACAGCCCCAACAATCCGAGCGGCGTGGTATATGACGAAGCGTTCATCGCGGCGATAGTAGAATTCTGCGAGAGCCGGGGCATTTACCTGATCATGGATGACATTTATCATAAGCTCGTCTTTGACGGCAAACACGCCCCGTCCGCCTATGCCTACACCAATAAAGACGTAGAAACCACCCGCGTGATCGTGCTCAACGGCGTGTCCAAGCTGTACGGCATGACCGGGTTTCGGATCGGGTGGGCGATTGGCAACCGCCGCTTGATTGATGTCATGACCAACGTCCAGGCGCAAACCACGTCTTCGCCGCCGACTGTCTCCCAGTCCGCCGCCGAGGGCGCGCTGACCGGCGTCCAGAGTGTGGTGGAAGACCTGCGGCTGTTCATCCAGAATAACCGCGACGTGCTGGTCCACGAACTGCGGTCCTTCACCGATGTGCGGCTGAACGTGCCCAATGGCACATTCTACGCGCTGCCGGACTTCCGCGCCTATTATAAGGACTCGGTTGAACTGGCAACCTTCCTGCTGAAAAAGGCGCTGGTCGTAACCGTACCCGGCAAGGATTTCGGCATGGAAGGCCACCTGCGCATCAGCTACGCCGGGCCGACCAAAGACATCATCGAGGGAGTTAAGCGCATGAAATGGGCGCTGGACCCCAACGCCCCCAACGAAATCTATATTGGCGACCGTAAGCTAATACGGGATTGGATGTAGGCCATGTCATTAAATAACAACTTGCTCAACATCAAAACCCCCGCCGAAGATCAGGCCGGGGCGCTCAAAGCGGACTACGCCCTCGGCAGCCAGGGACTGACCAATCTGCGAAAAGCCTACTGGAACCTGCCGACCGAAGCGTTGTACGAGGAAATCGTGTTCCGGCGCGAGGGCAACATCACGCGGGATGGGCCGGTAGTGGCGAACTCCGGCAAGCATACCGCCCGCGCCGCTCAGGATAAATTCATCGTGCGCGAACCGAACACCGAGGATCATATCTGGTGGGGCGAATACAACCGGCCCATCAGCGCGGAAAAGTTCAACGAAATCTTCAACCGGCTGCAAGGCTTTGTGCAGGGGCGCGACCTGTTTGTGCAGGACTGCTACGCCGGGGCCGACGAAAATTACCGGCTGCCGGTGCGCATCATCACCGAATACGCATGGCACAGCCTGTTTTCTCGTAATATGTTTTTGCTGCCGCAGAACCGTGAAGAATACCGCACGCATGTCCCGGACTTTACGGTGCTGTGCGTGCCGTCCTTCAAGGCTTTTGGCCCCATTGACTCGACACGCACCAGCACGTTTATTATCCTCAACTTCGAGCAGCGGTTGTGCATCATCGGTGATACGGCCTACGGCGGCGAGATCAAGAAGTCGATCTTCACCGTAATGAACTATTTGCTTCCGCTGGAAGGCGTCATGCCGATGCACTGCTCGGCCAACCAGGGCGATAACGGTGACACCGCGTTATTTTTTGGGCTGTCGGGCACCGGCAAGACCACGCTTTCCGCCGATCCGAGCCGGGGCCTGATCGGGGACGACGAGCACGGTTGGAGCGACGACGGCGTGTTCAATTTCGAGAACGGCTGCTACGCGAAGATCATCCAGCTTTCGCCCAGCGCGGAACCGCAGATTTACGCCGCGACACACCGTTTCGGCGCGGTCCTGGAAAACGTGGTCTACGATCCCATCACACGCTACATCGACCTGGATGCCCCCGATATCACCGAGAATACCCGCGCGTCCTATCCACTGACCTTCATCGATAACGCCATTCCCGACAAAAAGGGCGGCCATCCCAGTAACATGATCCTGCTGACGTGTGACGCGCAGGGCGTCATACCGCCCATTGCCCGCCTGACACCGGACCAGGCGCTCTATCACTTCATTTCCGGTTACACGTCGAAAGTCGGCGGTACCGAAGTCGGGTTGGGTGAAGAACCGGAGATCACGTTTAGCGCGTGCTTCGGCGCGCCGTTCATGGTCCATCACCCGGCTTTTTATGGCGATCTGCTCAAGCGCAAAATTGAGCGCTACGGCACTAACTGTTGGCTGCTAAATACCGGCTGGGTCGGCGGACCGTTTGGCGTCGGCAAGCGAATCAGCATCAAGCACACCCGCCGCCTGCTCAGTGCGGCGCTCAACGGCGAGCTGCTGGACGTGGAATACTATGAAGACCCGGTCTTCGGCTTCCTGGTCCCCAAGACCTGCCCCGACCTGCCGGAAGACGTGCTCTACCCGGCGAAGTCCTGGCCGAGCGAAAAAGAATACTGGCATAAGTACCGCCAGTTGGCGACACGCTATATCGACAACTTCAAAAAGTTCGCGCCGGAATGCCCGCCGGAAGTGGTCGCAGCGGGACCAAAACTGTAATTAGCCTCACCCCTAAATCCCCTCTCCATGCTATGGAGAGGGGACTTGACCACACCCTGCCCAATCTGTAATTTCTCCGTAATGAATTCTCTGTATAATTGAAGCATGGCATACCAACAAACAATTCTCGTAGTGGACGATGAGTCCACCGTGCGCGAAGTCGTCCGCCGGTATTTGGAACTGGAAGGTTTCCGCGTGCTGGAAGCCGATACCGGCCCGCTGGCGCTGCACATGCTGCACCAGGACCAGCCCGATCTGATCGTGCTGGATATCATGCTGCCGGGGCTGGACGGCTTCACAATCACGCGCTCGCTGCGCGATCCGGTCGGCGGTGGCAAACGCGCCAGTGTGGGCGGCAATATCCCGATCATCATGCTGACCGCCCGCACCGATGAAGCGGATCGTATCGCCGGGTTTGAATTAGGCACGGATGATTACGTCGTCAAACCCTTCAGCCCGCGTGAACTGGTCATGCGGATCAAGGCCGTGCTGCGGCGCAGCGCCGCCGACTCCGTGCAGCAGGACAAACCGCTGGTCTTTGGCGATCTGCGCCTGGAAGCCAACAGCCGCGCCGTCACAAAGGGCGATACCCCGGTAGCGCTGACGGCTAAGGAATTTGATCTGCTGTGGTTCCTGGCCCAACACCCGCGCCAGGTTTTCAGCCGCGCCCAACTGCTGGATCAGGTATGGGGCTACGAGTTCTACGGCGACGAAAGCACCGTCACCGTCCACATTCGCCGCCTGCGCGAAAAGATCGAAACCGATCCGGCGTCCCCGGCCTTTATTCACACCATCTGGGGCGTGGGCTATAAGTTTGAGCCGCCCACCACATGAAAAACGTTTCCCTGATCACCATTCTCGCCGGTATGAGTCTGTCGCTGGCAGCAGCGCTGGTATTCATTGTGATCCAGCTTGATCCGCCCGCCCAGGATGTGCGACTGCTGGCGATATTCATGTCCGGTTCCGGCGGATTAACTATCGTGCTGGCCTACTGGCCTTACCGCCGGGGATTGGCAACACGGTTTAGCAGTCTCCGGTGGGCGCTGCTCACCGGCGTCGTGATCACAGTGGTGCTGATTTTCCTCAACGTGTGGTTTACGGCGCAGTTGATGTTCATCAGCGAACATGATCTCGTGCTGACCATCGCGCTGCTGCTGTTCGCCGGGCTGACGGCACTGCTGTTCGGACTGTTTATCGCCAATACCATCACGGAACGGATCGCCACCCTGTCCGGGGCGGCGGAGCGGCTGGCCGAAGGAAAACTAGATACGCGGCTGGCGGCGCAGGGCCGCGACGAACTGGCCGACCTCGCGCGGACATTCAACTGGATGGCCGACAACCTGCAAAAAATCGACGAACAGAAACGCATGATCGAGCAAACGCGCCGCACCCTGATCGCGGGCGTGTCGCACGATTTGCGCACACCGCTGACCTCGATGCGGGTGATGATTGAGGCCATCGCGGACGGAGTGGTCACGGATCAGGGAACGGTTGACCGCTATATCCAGACCTCGCTGACCGAACTGCGCCATCTCAGCCGCCTGATCGACGACCTGTTTGAACTGGCAAAGCTCGACGCGGGGCACCTTGAGGCCCAGTACGACCAATCTTCGCTCTCGGACCTGATCTCCGACGTGGTGAGCAGCATGAGTCCCCAGGCCGCGCAGCGCAGTATCACGTTACAGGGTACGGTTAACCAGGACATTGACCCGGTGTACATGGCTCCCGACAAAATCCAGCGCGTGCTGTATAACCTGCTGGACAACGCGCTGCGTTATACGCCCTCCGGCGGGGAAGTGACGATCCACGCCTGCCGGGAGGCGCAATCCGTGCGCGTGGACGTGCATAACTCCGGCGCGGCTATCAGTGGGACCGACCTGCCGCACATTTTCCAGAGCTTTTACCGGGGTGAGCGCTCGCGGGTGCAGGACACAGACGGGCACCGGGGCACCGGCCTGGGACTCGCCATCGCGCGCGGGTTTGTCGAGGCGCACAAGGGCCGTATCTGGGTAGACAGCCAGTCCGATTACGGTACGACGTTCAGTTTCACCCTGCCACAGATGATCCGCCCATCGTAGAGATGATATACCGCCATACGTCCCAACCCAAACAAAAAACCCGCTCTAACCGAGCGGGTTCGTTGTTACCTGTGCGGGAACGAGCGGGCGATTACATCCCCATGTGTTCGATTGCGCCCGCCAGGACCGGCGTGCCGGGACGCGGGTCGAAACCGTTGGTCGTCACGCCGTCGCTTTCCAGCGTGATTACCACCGCGTCGTAGGGGCTGAAGTTGTAAGCCGGGACATGGAATGACACGCTGTAGGTGCCGTCCATATTGTCGTGCAGCACGCCCGTGCTCAGCGCGTAGGGAGCCGATTCGACCAGGGTATCAAACGCCGCCTCACCGAAAGACACCCCGTAGGCTTCGTCCTCGTCGGTGACGTTGGTGCTGCCAGGACCACCATCCAGCCCGGCATCCACGACCCAACCTTCGAGCACCGAGCCGTCGGTCAGGACCACGCCGCCCAGGTTTACGGTGATTTCGATCTCGCCGCTCTCGATGTAAACCGTCGCTTCGCCGGACGCTCCATCCAGCCCGGCGTTAGCCGCCAGCGGGGTCGGAGCCAGTACAACCGCGACCGGCGATCCCATCATCATGTCGTCGCCCTCACCCATCATGTCGTCATCTTCGTCCGACATCGACTCGTCGCTCATATCGTCACCCTCACCCATCATCACCTCGTCCGCCGGTTGGCCGTCGGCAATCCCACCCGCAAAAACAGGCGTACCGGGGCGCGGGTCGAAACCGTTGGTCGTCACGCCGTCGCTCTCAGCGGTAATCACTACCGCGTCATACGGGCTGAAGTTGTAACCGGGCACCTGGAACTCAACTTCCCAGGTTCCATCTTCGGTTTCCGTCAGAATGCCGGTGCTCAGCGCGTAAGGGGCCGCTTCGACCGCCGCATCAAAAGCCGGTTCGCCGAACGACACGCCATACGCTTCGTCGTCATCGCTGACATTGGTTTCACCAGGGCCGCCGTCCAGCCCGGCATCGACAACCCACCCTTCGAGCACGGTGCCTTCGGGCAATTCCGCGCCGTTGGGTTCCAGCACAATATGGATGCTCGCTTCATCAGAAGTAACGTGCGCCCAGCCGGTCACACTCGCCAGCCCAACGCCCTCGGCAAACGGGGTCGCTTCCAACGTGACGATCACGTCGGGACCCATCATCATATCGTCGCCACCCTGGGCCGCGACGGACGGTACCAGCGCCAACAGCAGCGCCGCGATCAGGGTGAGATAAGCAAACTTACGCATAGGGGAATTTCCTCCTGTAGACAAAATGGTCAAGTAGTCTCAGTATCCCGCGTAAGCCTTACGCCTTTGTGACGAAAATATGAACAGTTTCTTACCGGATTTTCGGGCGTGTTCCAATGAGGGGATTAAAAAGCGCGGGAAGCCGCGCCATCCATACTACAGCGAG